>SVEA01000028.1 GCA_015057615.1 Lachnospiraceae bacterium
TATTTAATCAACATACTTTTTATTATATATGGATGAAACTTTTGATAAAACTGACTATGTTAAGATTTGGGAGATAATTATAAAGTAATAATTTAAGATCGGGGTAAAATTTTACGATAGCTGTTTTCTTCTTCTATATTCTGTTACGGTTTCACCGGTTGTTTCCCGAAAAACTTTATTAAAATATTTTGGATCTGTAAATCCTACCTGATATGGAATTTCACCTTTACTGATTACCTCAGTAGAAAGAAGTCTTTTTGCGATATTTATTCTATACTCCTTTAAATATGTGGTAAAAGTCTTGCCCATATCTCTGTGAAATAAATAGCTGAAATACTCTTTCGTCAAGCCAAGCTTCTCTGCTATCATTTTTTGATTTAGTCTAGCATTATAACCGTTCTCAATTATTTTAAGGGCCTTTAAAACAAGGGGGTGAGCATTCGGATATAAGAGATTTAAATCCTCATTCTCTTCTATACTGTCTCCCTTTAATTTTCCTCTTAATTGTTTTAAAACATTCCTTACTTCTTCATAGGTAACCGGTTTAACCAAATAATCCTGTACTCCAAGGGCAATCGCTTGCTTTGCATACCCAAACTCTTCATAAGCGCTTATTATTACATACTGGATTTTATTATTCATTGCTTGCGCTGTCTTAATTAAGGATAATCCACTCATGAAGGGAAGCTTAATATCCGTAAATACCACATCCGGTTTTATGATCTCAATCAGTTCAAGACCCTTTGCCCCGTCGGAAGCTTCCGCTGCAACTTCATAATCTTCATCGATTGAATAAATAAGTGTTTTCAATCTTCTTCTAGCTCTCTGCTCATTATCTACGATTACTATCCTCAAGATTTTCACCTATCCTTTTTTATATTTGTACAATTTGTCTATCTATGTATATTGGAGTCTATCTTTGCTGTTCAGTGCCTATCTATGTCAATCTTTTTCATTTTTAAACTATTCTATATTTTGGTAATATATGAATATAGATACGGCTAAATGAACAGCAAAACATATGTACTAATAGTACTGTACTTTAGGTACGTTGTCAAGGCTTTTATTTCAACGTACAATGAATAAGAGAGGTGTCATTATGGTCGGGAAGAGAATAAGAGAGTTAAGAATAGAAAAAGGAATTACGCAGAATGAATTATCGAATTATTTAGGATTAACTCCTAAAATGATTTCTTTCTATGAGCTAGAACAAAGATTTCCTCCTCAGGATATTTTAATAAAACTAGCGGATTACTTTGATGTCTCTGTGGATTATTTGTTAGGACGGAATGACATAAAGTATTCTGATCAATTGCTTAAAGAATATAGCTCATTACCTTATGAGAGTCAAAAAAAGTTAAAACAATATATCCAGTTGCTAAGAGAGAATAATAAGGATTGTGGTGAATCAGAACATGATTGATGCGGTTTATCTCCAAATCAAGTTAGCTATGTAAAAAGCTATCGTCTTCAGTAAAGGCTGAAAACGGTAGCTTTTATTTTTTTTATTATGTTAGGCCATCGGCAAAGGCCAGATATCGGTTTTGGCGGTCTGCTTTGTCACACCGCAGATGTTATACCGTTCTATCAACAAATCCGTGTGGTATCAACTCCACACGGATTTTTGCTATAGAATCATGTAACTATACTATTGATATTCAATTACTGTTGACATCCCGCCCATTGCCATTTGCATATTGTTGGACATATGATGCGGGATATGACAGTGGAAGGGCCAGTTTCCCGGGTTATTTGCCTTGAAATCAAAGTCATATGTTTCTCCTGAAGCTACATTGACCGTATTCTTTACAAGTCTGTTATTGGCAGGTATTGCATTACCATCGCTGGCTGATACAGTAAACTGGTGCCCATGGATATGCATGGGATGGGCGTCGTGTACGATGTTTCCTAACCTGATCCGGACATTTTCTCCCGCTTTCACCCTAAGCGGGGTTACATATGGAAAGCAACGTCCATTAATTGTGAAAAAGTTAAAATCATGAGACATCGGACCGAGGTCATAAGTACCTGGCGTTATTTCTCCCATCATAAGCCCAGTTACGGTGAATTCCTGAAGCATCAGAAAATAGTCGCGCTGTATGTTTGTATTTCTATTGTGACTCAAAATAATAAATGCTCCACCAAGCCCCATCATCTGCTGGACGGGGGTATTGAAGTGCGTGTGATACATATGAGTGCCCGGAGGATTTGTTATCTCAAAATGATAATCAAAATACTTACCGGGTTCAATTTTAGGTGATGGCTCTATCTCAGGCACGCCATCCATTACATTGGGCACATCCAGCCCGTGCCAATGCACACTTGTCGCTTGAGGCAGATGATTAACGACTCGGATATTCACATAGTCTCCAGGGTAGACCTGAATTGTCGGTCCAGGTATGCTTCCGTTGTATCCCCAACCGTTTATATACAAGCCAGGAAGAATTTCTCTTTTTACGGGCTCGGCAATGAGCTCAAAATATTTAACACCGTTTTGAAATTTATACGGTAGATCTGAGACATCTGGAGTGGTGACCATTAAAAACACCTCTATTATCTCATTCTGAATCATTCTATGAATATGACAAATATAATGGTACTTCTGTGGTTTATATACCTCAGCATTTTTTTCATTATGCCGGATCAGCTATATCAATGGCATTATCCGGTATTCTATCAAAAATCAGTAATACGATAAAATGCTTCCTTTGGATTATTCTCTTCATCAAATAATAGAGGCCAATTCTTATGATTACGAACCGGAAAATTATCAAGCCAGGTATAATCATCGGCAACTCCCCATAAGGTTACGCACTCAATAACCTCTTTGTATTCACGGAATATTTTAAAATAATCCTCATATATTTTTGCCTGTTTATCCAGCAGCCTCGCATCCGGCTTCTCTATTCTACTATGGTCACCGAATTCGAATAGGGAGACATCCAGCTCTGTAATATGTATCTGAACACCAAGGCTTGCGTATAACTCGATTGTCTCCTTTAGCTCATCAGCAGAAGGTCCATAGATACTGCTATGGCATTGCATTCCTATGCCATCCACAGGAACTCCTCTATCTTTCATAGCCTTAATTGTATTATAGATTTTAACTCGTTTTGCTGGATTTGTCTCATTATAATCATTATAGAAAAGTTTCTTCTCCGGTAATATTTCCTTAGTAATACGAAAAACATCATCCATAAACCGTTCACCAAGTATATCTACCCACTTTGTTTGGCGTAATACCGTATCTTCTTTATCTTCGATTGCTTCATTTACAACATCCCAACAAAAAACCTACTCTCTATATCGATTACCTACAAGCGTTATATGATTTTTAATTCGTTCTAATAACTGCTTTCTATCCATACCTTCAAAGAACCAATCCAATGTCTGATTGTGCCAAACAAAGGTATGACCTCTAACCAGCAAATCATTTTTCATAGCAAAATCTACGATTTCATCGGCTGCCATAAAATCATATTGATCTTTTCCAATGGCAATACTAGAAGCTTTCATCTCATTTTCACAGGTAATACTGTTAAAATGTTTTATAATAAGATTGCTATTGCTTTTTATTGTTCTATTATTTACTGCAGCCCCAACTTTAAAATAATCCTTATATCTCTCTTTCAAACTTATCATGTGCCCTATCCTCCCTGGTTAAACGATATTATAGTTTCTATTTCGTAATGTAATGGTAACGGTAACAGATAAAAATTAAATTGTTACACGGCACGAATCACCAATACTAGTTCAATGGTATATCCGGATGCATTGCTACACCCCAAAATGCCGGCTTCTGTATCAAATATTTATCAAATAGCAGAGGATAATTGGGAACGGATGGTTTGTTCAACCAGGATATTTCATCGGATAGCCCCCAGAAGGTGACATTTGTTATATTGGCAAAGTCCTGCTTTTTCAGATGCTGTAGTACAAGAAATAATCTCTTATATCTGGAAGCCTGCTTTGCGAAAGCCTCTTCAGAATTATCTGTTAAATGCATATCCAGTTCTGTAATATGAATTTCAAATCCGAGCTCTGCATATTTGCGGATAGAATTCTCAATATCTGCTATGGACGGAGAATCAATTCCAATATGAGTTTGTAAACCTATACCATCAATTAATCCCTTGCTTTTAAGATCTTGTACGAGATCTATGATGGCATTCATCTTTATCGCCTGCTCTGTATTATAATCATTGTAAAACAACTTAACCTCTGGATCTGCATATTTTCTTGCATATTCAAAGGCTTTCTCTACAAATTCGGGACCAATAATCTGATACCAGTAGCTTTCCTTAGAGCGATAGAAACCTGGTTCTCCATCCCCCACTTCAATGGCTTCATTGACCACATCCCAGCAATAAACAACTCCTGGATAATTGGTCTGCAGATAGGATACTACATTCTTAATGTAATTCTCCAATCGTTTTAACATTAACTCCTTTGATACCAAAGGTGCATTCTCTTCTTTGGAGTATCCTTCTGTAAAGAGCCATTTTGGCGTCTGGGAATGCCAAATCAAGGTGTGGCCTCTCAGAGGAAGATTTGCTTCTTTCGCAAACTCCAGTAGATATTCTACATTTTTAAAGGTGACCTGGGGGTTATCATCATACTTAGGATCCGAGAAGCTTTTTTCATAATCCAGTAAACTATCGGGTTTTAGTTCATTCCCTATCGTAAAACTGTTAAACTGTTCTGTCATCAACCCTTGACGGCTTTCGGGAGCTTCATATACCGTAGCTGCAAATCCTATGGTAAAATAATCCTTATATATTTCCTTTAGGGAAGGAATATTCCCCCTTACCGAATGAACGGTTTCCTTTACTAATTCTATACCATCAATATAGAAATCAATATAATTTTCCTTTTCCGATTCTGTGTTTGATTCAAAATATAATTGAATCGTTTTCATATCTTCCGGTATAATCAACTGCCCATTTAATTCTGTCCAAACACCCTTTTCTACCAAAGCTGAGCCAAATCTTGAATAGTGATTTCCATTTTTCTCAAGCATACAATCAATTTGAACACTATCTGGACCATCCTCATACATAATAAAGGCTTTTACCACATAATTACTATTTGGTTCTAATATGTTAGACAAATCCACAATGGGTCCGTTCCAAAAATCAGTGCGTCCGGATGTAAGTAATGCATTGGACCCTTCATATGCCTTGCCACTTACCATCTCTGTTTCAGCCGTTCCTCTTCCATAAAAGCTAGAATGTCCAGATTCAAACTCCTCGCGGAATACGATTTCCTGGTCAATCCGGATATTCCCATAATGAATTTCCGGTAAAAGGTTCTCCTCTTTATTACTCCCATTATTCTCATTACCATCATTATCGCCTTTATCAACCTCTGTTTTCGTATCCACATTATCAATTTTGTCCTCTGGCTTTAGCTCATTGCTGCTTCCGCTATTATTACAGCCAGCCAAAAATGATAATAAGAATAATATCATTATAAATAACCTAATATTCAGATGCCTAATTCTTGTCATATGATATCATTACTCCCCTCACAAAGATATGTGATTCCAAAACCCTCTATTTTTTAGAAAAGCTCCAAGTATTAAAATGATATCCGCTTCCGGCAAATGTAAAGTAGATATCATGAACACCCGTCACCTCACGAACCGGTACGGTAACCTCCGCGAAATTGTTAAAGTTTCCAGTGTTATTAATTCCTATATAAGAGATAGCTTCTCCCTCTAAGCTATCAATTGTTACTTTAATCGCTCCACCTTCTGTTTCACTGGAGTAACGAATTGTTAATGTTTCTGCTCCTTTACGTCCAAAGTCAACACCACTTACCAAAATCCAATCCCCATTATCTATTTCACCAACAGAAACCGTCTCTGGATCCTTAAAGCTTATCTTATCTTCTTCAACAATCTTAACTCCGGCATTGTTGGACATTGTCGTTGCCTTGACATTTTGGTAAGGTTTCAATGCTTCCAATTGCTTCACGCCAACTTTATTGGCAACAATTGGTTCGATGGTACCATCCTTATTTACCGTAACCTGATTCATATGCGTACTTCGGTATCCACCTTTGATTCCCATGGAATCTTGCAATAAAGAGGTATGATAGAACATATACCAATTATTATTAAACGGAATCATACTATGATGGTTATTGCCACCACTACCAAAGAAATATCCCGGATTCTTTAAAATTGAGCCTTGATACTCCCAAGGTCCCATAGGGCTCTTACTGGTCATATAGATGATTTCACCAGCGGCCGGAACATATTTACCCTTTGCATTGCTTCTGCTGGCAAAATTCGAGCAATAAGTATAATAATAGGTATCCCCGATTTTATTGATACCAGAGTCCTCAAACAGATAAGGGGCTCCAATTACAACAGCTTCCCCTACTGTACTCATCATATCCGGTCCCAATTCTATTACCCTGGCTGTATTCGGCATTTCCTCCTGCCCTTCCGGTATACCTCCACCAAAATAAATATAGGCTCTGCCATCATCATCCACTAGAACTGCGGGGTCAAACATCCATACCACATCGGAACAGTTAGGAGTTTCCCAGTTGATTAAGGCCGTTCCTAATTCATCTTTAAATGGACCTGTGGGACGATCGGCCGTTAGCACCCCTATCCCCCCGCCTCCATTGGCAAAATAGAGAAAGAATTTATCCTGACCATTGATTTCTTTCCATACAGCAGAAGGAGCCCAAGAGTTTTTCGCCCATAGGCTGGCACCTTTAATTCCTCCTACATGGATCCAACCGTGATCCGTCCAATTTACCAAATCCGATGAAGATATGCATCTTAATTTATTAATCATACTATAATTATTGTCTATAATATTTTCTTCCCTATCATACATAATCTGATCCTGTGTCATATAAACATACACTCTATCACCATAAACCATGGCAAAGGGATCTGCGCCAAAATCCTGCGTTATCAGAGGATTATGATGCCCTATTTTCTTAAAGGAATTTGTATGTTCTATATCGGAAAACATAATCTCAAAAACATCTCTAAAATCCATACTAATATCCTCTTTCCTTTCCAAGTCTACTTGTTTTGTATCATTTATTCCATTATCCAAATCGTTCTCATATGCCTTTCCCATATCATTTTCTATCTTACTAGCGCCCATGCCTTTTGGGCATAAATCCTGAAGAATATCTGTTTTTGATATTCTTGTAATGGCTCGCAGGTTTTTTGCGAGACTATTCTTACTATCTTCCTCTAAATTAATCTTCGGCTTATCACAATTCATTAAGCCTAGCACTATCATTAGAAATAATCCATTGACTGCCAAATATCGCAAATTCTTTTTTTTCAAAGGGAACCTCCTGGCTATAGCTTAATTTTCTTGGTCAAAACCCGGGATATTTGCATTCCATCATTATAAATTCAAGGATCGTTTGGTTAAAGAAAGGGGAGGCAGCATACCCTCCCCTTTAAGTCGTACCTTTTTGGATATTATTCACTTTGTTCGTCAATCACCCAGTGTAAAGCACGCCTTATTTATTTGCATCATCAATTAATGCCTGCCATACACTTTGCATCTGTTCAATCTTCTCTGCCGGGGTTTCAACCAAAGCATAGGTATTCCATGCAAAATCACCATAGCTTGTTCCATATACCATACCTACACTATCATTATTTTCGATTGCGGTATCATACATTAAAGTAAGGGTTTCATCAACGGCTCTTTCATCACGGAATTTTGTATAATAATTATCCTTCCATGCTTCCGGATCATCATAACCTGGGGTAGGCTCCGTCCAAAGGTTATATGCGAACGCAATTTTATTTGCTGTTTCTTTATCATAAGAGGAAGGAATCACAGCTACATTATCACTAAAGTAAGCGGAATAATTCGCAGCCTTTGGTCCCTTAGGAGGAAGAACAAATCCCCAATCATCATCCATATCCTGTAAGCTGCTAACATTGTATACTTCAGCAAATCTCATAGCAACCTTTGCATCATGGAAAGCGGAAATAAACCAATCCCAATTTGCATCTTCAGGAGTAGGCATCTCATAGCCTTTTTCAATCAAGCCTACTGCCCACTGCATCGCCTCTAAGAAATTCGGCTCTAAAGTTCCATTATAGTATTTTCCACTATCATCTTTACCGATAAATCTCGCATCATTAGAGGTAACTGCTCCTCTAAATAAATCGATGGAGAAACTAACCATGGCATAAGTATCCATAATACCATCATTATTATAATCCTGTGTTAATTTTGCAGCAATTTCTTCGAACTTCCCCCAGGTCCATTCGCCACTGGCCTGTAAATCATAAGGCAGTTCCGGATTCAAACCTGCTTCCTGGAATAATCTCTTGTTCCAGAATACACCAAGTTTTGGTTCCGCCTTACCGGCATTCATACCATATACGGAATCTCCAAAAGTCATCTTCTCGGTAACATTGCTGATCCATTTATCTTCCGTGAAGTCTAGACTTTCCAACGTAGAAAGGTCATAGAGAAGACCGTTTGCAAGTGGTTGGGAAACCCAATCCGGAGCCAGTAAGAACACATGAGCTGCAGGATCTTCCGCCATCGTGGACGTTGTGAATAATTCCTGCATACCATCCCAATCAGAAACAGCTACTTGCTTTATTGTAAAGTTATATTTTTCTTGAATCATCTGGCGATATTCAAGCGTCGCTTCTTCCATAGCATTCGTTGGTTCTGCCGGCTCCTGTGAAGACCACCAGTCACCAATGATAATTTCCATACCGCCAAGATCCATAACCGGTTCTTCTTCTACCGGTTCTTCTTCTACCGGTTTTTCGGCCTCATCTTCTTTTTCCTCTGTATCGCTTTCATTTGAAGTATCACCGATTACATTTTCCCCATTACTTGGTTCATCTTTTGCTTTGTTACCACATGCGGTTAATGCAGTTAAGCTTAACGCCAATACCAGAATCATTGCAAGTAATTTTTTCATAATGCTTATCCTCCTTTTTATAAAACACTCATATTTGATATGAGTGCTATAAGTCATATAACAAACTAAACATGAATATATATAAGGTCCTATTCATATCAAAATCTTAGATGACTTATAACGCTCTTACCATATTTATAGTAAAGTGAATATCACTTTCTATACTGATTTACATTTTAAGTCCTGTTTGACTTAAGTTTTCAACAAAGCCTTTTTGCGCTACTGCATATATAATAAGCAGTGGAATAATGGCTATTATCATGCCTGTTGATATTATCATTTGTCCATAGGCAATCGAAGGTTTCGTACCGGCACCATGAACGGATACCAAATAATCCGAAAGTAATTGCGTTATTGCTGTTAATTTTCCAGATAATAAGGTGATATTACCCAAAAACATCTTGGAATAAAAGGAATCGGTCCACTGCCATACGAAGGCGAATAGAAAGCAGGACGTTAAAATTGGCTTTGCATCCGGAAGCATAATTTTTACAAATGTCTTAAGATTACCA
>SVEA01000003.1 GCA_015057615.1 Lachnospiraceae bacterium
ACTATTCCTCTTGGAAGCAGAACAAGGATTGGCAGGATAGTTTCGAATTGGAAAAGAATGAACAGATTAAGAAGGATATTGATGTGCTTGCGATTGCAGCAAGAAGAGCCATGGGGTGGTCGGATAAGGTAGAGGCATCTAAGATCGGAGAGCATGTACCCGATCGTAGTGCTGTCGGGCATAAAGCGGCGAAGATGATGAAAAGAGCAAAGTCAATTGAAAGTAGGAAACTGGAAGCGATAGAAGAGAAGAAGGGACTTCTGAAAAATATCGAGCAGGTGGACGAACTGAAAATGAATGTTCTTCCCTTTCCCAAGAAGCGCATGATGGAGGCAGAGGATTTAAGCCTCTTCTATGGAGAAAGGGAGGTCGCATCCCGAATTAATTTTTCCTTAAGGAAAGGGGATCGGATTGCACTGAACGGAAATAACGGTTCTGGCAAATCAACCCTCATCAAGCTGCTTCTTGGTGAAAACATCAAGTATACTGGACGATTATTTATTGCAGCGGGGCTAAAGATATCCTATGTATCGCAGGATACCTCTTATCTTCGAGGTAAGCTGGAGGATTTTGCTGTTACCTATGGATTAGATGAAACCATTTTCAAGACCGTACTTCGGCAGATGGACTTTGCAAGGAATCAGTTCGGGAAGGATATAAGTGAATTCAGCGGAGGTCAGAAGAAGAAAGTTCTGCTGGCAAAAAGCCTGGCAGAACCTGCTCATGTCTTTATCTGGGATGAACCGCTAAACTTTATCGACGTTTTCTCAAGGGTTCAAATGGAGGACCTGATTCTAAAATATCAGCCGACCATGGTCTTTGTAGAGCATGACCGTGCATTTCGTGAGAAGATTACCACGAAAATAATCGATTTTTAACACTTAAAGCCATACTTGCCGATATTTAGATTCTTCTTTTGATATGCAATTAGTTTAATCTCTTTTCTTAAAGAGGAGCTGATCGATTGCTCAAGGTCGTTGATCTTTCTTATTTCATCCTCTGTGATTGTGGCTAATTCATAATTTTCAAGAGAGATTTTATCCATATATGATTGATCCTTTCTGTATATGTTAAGTGGTAAAGGTTTCGCTGTATATGAAGCAATGCTGATATCTTTTTTAAAACAAATTAGTTTGGCTTATGGGTACTCATATTACTAATTTAGAAGTAGTATATGTATCCCCAAGTGAATATATTAGGAAATGTTATAAAATTGAATTCTAGGTAATCGCCTAAATTGAATCCACAGGAAAGGAGAACGCATTAATGACAAGATATATTATGTTTGCATAGCAGGGGCTATTGCAAACGGCAAAGAAAAATGTAGCCTTTGCTATTCCTAAAAAAGTAAATTAATTTAGGAGGGCAAAATGAGCTATAAAAAGGCAGAACATGTTTTACCATCAGAGCTTGTAGCGTTAATACAAGATTATGTGGATGGTGAGTATATCTATATTCCAAGGAAAGACAGGAAGCGAAAAGCCTGGGGCAGTAATACGATGATTCGGGAGGAACTGGAGACCAGAAATGCAAGCATTTATTCGGACTATCTTAATGGGATGTCTACCAATTCCCTTGCAGATAAGTATTATCTGTCCATAAAAAGTATTCAGAGAATCGTTTTAAATAAAAAAAGAGAGTCTTGATCAAATTTGGATCAAAAGCCAATTTATAAAAAGCTTCTTAAATTTGCACATTTATGTATAAATAAGTGATAGGAATTAAATCAGATTTCCTATCACTTAAGTTTACCGTGATTTATGCAAATTAAAGAAGATGATTTTTAAGGAAGGCTTTTGATCCTCATTTTTATTTCAGAATTGATTATGAGGTTCTCTTTCCCTCAGGTAGCCGTTATGATGAGGATAGAAAGCGGCATTAAGGAGGAAGTGTGAAAAAACAATTTTTCACCAAGCGAATTAATTCGCTTTGCAAATACCTAGCCTGCGGCACAAAGTTTGCAGGTAGTCAAGAAAGGGCATGGTTATTATTATGAGAAGATATGTTATCAATGCGTAGCGAAGGCTATTGCATTGTGAAGAAACATAGAAGATGACATAGCCTTTGCGAATCCTTGAAGATTAATAAAAGGAGAAGCAAAATGAGCTATCTAAAAAAACAGGAATGGGAACTGGTTCCGGCAGACTTACCGCCGGTCAGAAAGAATTGTCCGAAGTGTAACGGAAAGACATATTTTATAAACAGTCAGAAATTCAGAGTAAATGCGAACAGCAGCAGTATAGACATCTGGCTCATATATCAATGTGAGAAATGTAAATCCACTTGGAATATGCCGATCTATGAAAGAGCATTTTTGAAGGAGATCGGTCAGGAAGACTATCATAATTTCGTTTCCAATGATCGGGAGATGGTAAAAAGATATAGCTTTGATAAAGGTATTTACAGTAAAAACGGTGTGGAGCTAATGCTGGAGGAATTGGACTATATCGTAACAAGGCGGGAGAAGGAGGAGTATTGCAGTGAGGAAAATCAGCTTGCAATCGATATCCGATGCGAGTATCCAACCGTGCTTAGGGTGGATAAGCTTCTAAGCGATACGCTGCATCTATCTCGAAGTCAAATTAAACGTATGGATCAAAAGCATCTGATTCATGAGAAAACAGGTAATCATCCACTTAAGTCCAGAGTGAAGAATGGGATGAGCCTTACGATCACGATAATGTAATGATTATAAAAAGCTGCTTATGGGCGGCTTTTTTCGTATATCAATTACTATAAATCTCAATTATTACTATAAATAAGAGTCGGATTAATTTTACATTAAGATTGTAATAAATCTGTTGCTTGCGTGGTTAATATATTATATGATTCAAATAATAGGATTTGGATTTACCTTCCGGTACCGGACAAAGCAGAAGCCAAAAGCTGCGGGAAAGAATATCGTTTTGGATAGGATGCTATGCCGAAATGGAAGATGATTAAAAGAAAATTAGATATGAGTGTGAGCAAGAGTTAAAAAGCCACACGGAAATGAGGTAAAAAAAGAAAGGGTGGAGAGCGGTATGAAAACGAAAGGATTTGATAGTAACGCAAAGAGAATATTAATTTTTCTGGGGATTACATTTGGGATTACCTATCTTTATGAAATCGGTGTTGTCGGGAGATTACTTCATTCTGGTAATAAAGAAATTGAAGCGGTTGGACAGTTATTGGTTGCTATGGCGATGTTTATCCCTGCAATCAGTGTAGCAATCACCCGGCTGATTACGAAGGAAGGTTTTGCGGATTCCTGGATTCGTCCCAATCTGAAAGGGAACGTGAAGTACTATTTGTTTGCATGGTTTGGCCCGGTCGTTTTAACAATCCTAGGTGCCATCCTTTACTTTCTCCTATTTCCGGATGAACTTACCTTTGACATGGAGTATCTTGCCACCGCATATAAGGCGAATGGAGTTACTTTGGAGGCATCCCAATTGAGGGGTATGATCGCAGGTCAGGCTGTGATTGCAATTCTACTGGCACCGGTTATGAATGCGGTTACCTGTCTCGGGGAAGAGTGGGGATGGAGAGGATACCTTCTGCCGAAGATGTCGGAGAGATTTAGGATAATTCCGATGCTGCTAATCTACGGAGTAATCTGGGGATTGTGGCATGCACCGTTAACCGTATTGGGTCATAATTATGGCTTGGGATATGCGGGGTATCCGTATCTTGGAATTATAGCGATGTGCATTTTCTGTATTGTTATGGGAACGATTTTCTCCTATGTCTCACTAAAAACAAAAAGCTGCCTGCCTGCGGTCATTGCACATGGAAGTATCAATGGCTTTGCTTCAATCGCAGTTTATTTTTCTAAAGATGGAGGAAACCCTTTTATTGGCCCGGCACCGACGGGAATTATCGGAGCGGCAGCATTTATTATTACCGCGATCGTATTAACCGTATTATTGGTTCGTGAGGAAAAAGGTTGAAAGAATTTCATTCTTTCAACCGGAGTTTTGTGCTGCGCATAACGTCTCCAGACTTTGAAAGGAGCATGGTTATAAAAATGAAGGAAATATTATAATGAATGCTTAGGAACCGTAGGTTTCATTCATGCTATAGCTATTCTTTTGTTGCAAGCTAATGCAGACCTTTTTCCGTCCTAAATACCAACGAATTCAGATTGCTACGCATTAAAATAAGTTTCCTATTACTTAATCTTTCTTTGGCTTGTGCAAATTGAAGAAGATGATTTGTTAGGAAGGCTTTTGACACCATATCAATGTATAAAACAGCACATAATGAGGTGAATTATGAAATTATATATTAAGCAGAGAATTTTTTCACTGGGTGATAAATATGATATCTATGATGTAAATGAGAACGTGATATTCGATGTAAAGAGCGAGCTTTTTACGATCGGTGCAAAGCTTCATCTATATGACCGGAATGGACAGGAATTGTACTATATTAGAAGAAGAATCACTTTCTTTTTGGCAAAATATGAAATATATAAAAAAAATATGCTTTGTGCTTCCATTAGCCAGGAGTTTACTCTTTTTAAATCCAAGTTGAATGTAGACAGTTGCTATGGTAACTTTACCCTCAATGGGGATTTCTTTCATATGGATTATGAAATCTACAAGGATGGCCTGTATTTTGGCAGTGTTCATAAAAAATGGCTTTCCTGGGGGGACAGCTATGAACTGGATATACCGGAAGCGGAGAATGCAGGCTTCTTCTCTGCATTAGTGATTGCTATTGATAATTGTATGCATAACGAGAATAATGGATAGTGAATCGTTACTTGATAAAATCAAGCATTCGATAAGTTTATCAACCATGGATATTATAAAAGTATAATATCCATGGTATATTTATTTTATCGAAGGTCTGATTTAATCAAGCAATCAGCTCCCGAATGAACAGCGAAGTTTCCTTTGGTTTTATGGAGATATAATAAATGCTGGCGAAAGTACACAGTGAAATGTGATATTTTCGTCAGCATTTTAAATTTTGCAGCAAATAAATTCATTCAGGTGATTGCGGCTTCCTATGTAATAAATTCACATGTAGACTTGTCAATTCTTATTGAACCATGATTTATATTAGTAAAACAAGCACACTAGGAAATACCTTTTCGGGGTTTTCTTACCAACTCAGGTTCCGACATCATAGGTTTAAAGGAATTTAGAATGCTGGAATCCGTTTTTTTCTTCTTTTTCGCTTCTTTCTTAATGTTCTTATTTGCCATAAAATCACTCCTTAATATTTTGTATATTATTTACATCTACAAGCTCATTATAATGAACGATTCCAATTTCGTCCAGTGTAATTTGAAGTTTATGGTAAACTCTTTAATTATAATTTGATATGTTGATTAAAAAGGGATAGAATAAAGTTACTATTTGATGCTTATCTATAAAAATAGCGGTAATTTTTAAGAGGGAACGATTGATTTGAGTGTCAAAGTCCGATTTATAAGATTGAAGAAGACGATTTGTTAGGAAGGGTTTTGATACTCAAATCAAGGATTACTACATAAATAAATTAGAATATTATAAAATCAGAAGAATATAAGAAAGATGGTGAAGGAAATGGATCGTGCTATATTCGAAACCAGGAATTTGTCTTTTCGTGATAAAATCTATTATCCGGATATGAAGATACAAAAGGATAAAGTGAATTTTATTGTGGGCAGGAGCGGAACCGGTAAATCCACTCTGCTTCGGTTGTTGAATGGTACCTTGACGCCGAGTGGCGGGGAGATCTGGTATCAGGGCAGGGAAATATCCGAAATAGATACAATAGCGCTCAGGAAAGAAGTGTCCTTGATCAGTCAGTCGGTCTATTTGTTTGATACTTCCATACAGGAAAATTTCCGGCAATTCTATGAATATAGAGGCATGGAAGTGCCGTCAAAGGAACGTATGATGGAATATTTGAAGATGTGTCAAATTTCATTTCCTCTCGATAAGGACTGTACAACGATGTCCGGCGGGGAAAGGCAAAGGGTATATATCGCAATCTTTTTATCTTTTCTTCCCAAGGTAATCATGCTGGATGAACCCACCTCTGCACTCGATAAGGATAACAGTAAAAAGGTTATTCAAAATGTCATTGATTTTTGCAGGGAAAAGGAAATAGCAGTCATTGTTGTCAGCCATGACAATCAGATCATTACTGCATTTGCAGAAAATATTGTTTCGATTGGCGAGAAAGGGGAGGAAAAGAATGAATAGCATTGTCAAATTGAGCATTCTGCAATTTAGCCTCATCTACGTGCTTCTGCTTGTCATTTTGGCAATTATGAAGAAATCAAAGATCAACCAGACGAAGCTTCTTATCGTTGCAAGTCTAAGAATGACGGTTCAGCTGGTTTTAGCAGGACTGATTCTTACATACATTTTTAAAAATCCGCACCCGCTGTTCGTGATATTATATTTAGCGGCTATGATTGCATTCTCGATACGAAGAGTACTATCAAAAAATAAGGATATTAATAAGAAATTTAAAATTGCAATATCAATATCCCTGACATTTTCCGGATTGTTTATTCTCGCCTATTTTATACTCGCTGTTGTTGGGGAGAGCTTCTTCAACCCGCAATATACCATACCACTTGCAGGTATGATTATCGGCAATGCAATGACCGGGGTCACGCTGGGAATGAAGAGCTTTACAGAGAATATAAAAAATCAAAGAAATAAAATAGAAGCACTCTTGAATCTAGGGGTTACGCCAAAGAAAATTTTACTTCCGCTTGTGAACAATGCACTGGAGACCGCGCTGCTTCCAACCATGAACAATATGCTTGGCATGGGGATCATTTCCCTTCCCGGTATGATGACCGGGCAGATTTTGTCCGGAACGGAACCGACAACGGCGATCATGTACCAGATTGCTATCATGATCGCGATTTGTACATCGGTTTGCTTGACGGTATTCTGCGCGTTGAATTTCGGCTATCGCACCTTGTATAATGAGCGCAACCAAATTCAATTGTAGGAAGATGGTGAAAGTATTAATCTATTCAATGATTGATCGAAGAAAGTAATGACGACCGCAGCATTCGATTATAGAGCATTTCTTTTGAATTTGTACAATCATTTTTTAAAACGGATTTCAACGGCAACCATAGTATTCGGTTGTCAAACATTCGTTATGAATTTAACGATTCTTACCAATGGGCATCGGATCACTTAGCATGAATTGCAAAATAATCCAATCGTAACTTAGATGCAGAAAATACTTCCTCGGTCTTTATTGCCGCATAAATTGCAAAATGATTCGATCGTAACAGGCAGCACAACAAGCAAGTGCTGCCTGTTTTTGTATGTTTTTCAAAATTTAGGTGCATACTACATAAGTGCATGTTTTGCGTGCATTACTTTTAAAACTGCACAGGAAATCTAGGAAAAATGGAGGTACGTATGGATCGGTTTAGAATCGGAATCGATATCGGATCAACAACAGCAAAATTAGTCGTATTGGATAAGAAGAATACGTTGGTATATAGCAGGTATCAAAGGCATCTATCGGATAGCAAAGGAACACTGTTGGAATTGGTTCAAAATTGTTATCAGACACTAGGGGATGCAATCACGCAGGTATGTATTACTGGCTCTGGTGGATTGTCCATTTCCCAGTGGCTGAATCTAAGCTTTGTACAGGAGGTGATCGCCTGTTCAAAGGCAGTCGAAACCTTTATTCCGGAAACTGATGTGGTAATTGAACTGGGTGGAGAGGATGCGAAGATAACGTATTTTCGCGGTGGAATCGAACAGCGTATGAACAGCAGCTGTGCCGGCGGGACCGGTGCATTCATCGATCAAATGGCGGTTTTATTAAATACCGATGCAGCAGGGTTAAATGAATATGCAAGGAAGCATAAGGTTATCTATCCGATTGCATCCCGGTGCGGAGTATTTGCAAAAACAGATGTGCAGCCGCTAATTAATGACGGTGCTGCGAAGGAGGACATTGCTGCCTCCATTCTCCAGGCTGTGGTGAACCAGACGATCGGAGGACTTGCCTGTGGGAAACCGATACGGGGAAAGGTTGCTTTCCTTGGAGGACCGCTCTATTTTCTTTCCGAATTGAAGAGCCGTTTTGTGGAAAGCTTAAAGTTGGCGGAAGGGGATGCGATAACGCCGAAGAATTCACAGCTATTTGCAGCCATCGGAGCCGCTTTGTCAGCCGGAAAGGAAAAAAGCATAACCCTGCAGGAGCTGACGCGTCAGGTAGAACGGATCAAGGATTATCAGGACGACCAGGTTCATCGGCTGCAGCCGCTGTTTCTCGATGAAAAAGAGTATGAAGAGTTTCAAAAACGTCATGCTAAGAACCTTGTCAAAAGAGGGGAGCTATCCTCCTACATGGGGAAAACATTCCTCGGTATTGATGCCGGTTCCACCACAACCAAGGCAGCTCTGATCGGAGAGAATGGAGAACTGCTCTATTCTTATTACGGGAGCAATGAGGGAAATCCTCTGAAAAAGATGGTAAGTATTTTGCAGGATATGTATGAGCAGCTGCCTCCGACGGCGATCCTTTCCAAAGCTACTGTAACCGGCTACGGGGAGGCATTAATGAAGGCAGCCTTCCATGTGGATATTGGAGAGATTGAGACGGTTGCGCATTATACGGCGGCGAAGTATTTTCTTCCTGAGGTGGATTTTATCCTGGATATCGGTGGGCAGGATATGAAATGTATGCGGATAAAAAATGGTACGATCGACAGTGTCCTTTTAAATGAAGCCTGCTCCTCCGGATGCGGTTCCTTTCTTGAGGGGTTTGCGGCGTCTCTGGGGCTGTCCGTGGAGGAATTTGCAAAAGCAGCTCTGTATTCGGTCTCTCCGGTAGACCTTGGTACAAAATGCACCGTCTTTATGAATTCAAAAGTAAAGCAGGCCCAGAAGGAAGGCGCAGATCTGTCGGATCTATCCGCAGGCTTATCTTATTCGGTAATTAAAAATGCCCTGTATAAGGTGATCAAGCTGCGGGATGCCGCAAACCTTGGGAAAAATATTATCGTTCAGGGAGGTACCTTCTATAATGATGCGGTGCTTCGCTGCTTTGAACAGATTACCGGAAGGGAGGCACTGCGGCCGGAGATTGCCGGTCTGATGGGGGCGTATGGCGCTGCATTAATTGCAAAGGATCGGTATCAGGAGGGCGAAGTAACCTCTCTTTTACCGAAAGAGCTTTTGGACGATTTTACCATGCAGTCCACGAACCGGCGCTGCGGCAGGTGCATGAACCAGTGTCTGCTGACGGTGAATTGCTTCTCAAGCGGCGAGACTTTTATTGCCGGAAACCGCTGTGAAAGGGGACTGGGGCTGGAAAGAAAAAGCCGGGAGCAGGTACCAAACTTAGTTGCCTACAAATATGTCAGAACCTTTCAATATACCCCGCTTAAGGCAGAGAAAGCACCCAGAGGGGAGATCGGTATCCCCCGTGTGCTGAACCAGTTCGAAAATTATCCATTCTGGTTTACCTTATTAACCAATCTTGGCTTTCGGGTTCTATTATCTTCCCCATCCAGTAAAAAGATTTACGAACGGGGCTTGGAGACTATCCCGTCCGAATCCGCCTGCTATCCGGCAAAGCTGTGCCATGGACATATTTTGAACCTGGTTGACCGTGGAATTAAGACGATCTTTTATCCTTCCGTTGTTTATGAGAAAAAGGAATATCCGGAGGCAACGAATCATTATAATTGTCCGATCGTTACCTCTTATCCGGAGGTCATCCGGCATAATATTGACGCATTAAAATCACAGCAGGTAACAATACTAACCCCATTTTTCTCCCTGGACAACAAGAAAATCCTTATTAAAAGGGTGGCGGAAGAATTTGCTTCCTTTGGAGTAACCTATGAGGAAGCGAAAAGAGCAGTGATTGCGGCATGGAAAGAAAGGGAAGAATATAAAAAGGATATACAAAAGAAAGGGGAAGAGACCTTAGCCTATCTGAAAAAGGAAGGGAAGAAAGGAATCGTACTTTGCGGAAAGCCCTACCATGTGGATCCGGAAATCAACCATGGAATTGGAGATCTAATTGTTTCCTATGGCCTTGCCGTACTTACGGAGGACAGTGTCGCGCATTTGACCCCATTGACCTATCCGTTAAGAGCCGTGGATCAATGGGTATATAACTCGAGGTTATACCGCGCCGCCAGTCTGGTAGCAAAGGAGAACTGTCTGGAGTTTATCCAGCTGAATTCCTTCGGCTGCGGTCTCGATGCAGTAACGACGGATCAGATTGCAGAAATTCTTGCCGCCTCCGGGAAAATGTATACCATGCTGAAGATCGACGAGGGCAATAATTTGGGCGCTGCAAAGATAAGAATTCGATCCTTAAAAGCTG
Organism: Lachnospiraceae bacterium; assembly: GCA_015057615.1. Lineage (GTDB taxonomy): Bacteria > Bacillota > Clostridia > Lachnospirales > Lachnospiraceae > Mobilitalea. The sequence goes on from SVEA01000003.1 coordinate 10,315, forward strand.
CGATGGAGGAAAGGGAGCGTAAGCAGTATACACCGGTAATTCAAAAGAAACCTTATCAGAGACCAATATTTACAAAGAAAATGATACAAACCCATACAATTCTGGCACCACAGATGGCTCCGATCCATTTTGAACTGGTTCAGGAGGCAGCAAGAAGCTGTGGATATCGGTTGGAAGTATTGCCGGCAATGGACCGGGCAGCGGTTGATGAAGGTTTAAAATATGTAAATAATGATGCGTGCTATCCTGCCATCCTTATGATTGGACAAGTCATTAAGGCCTTAAAATCGGGAAAGTATGATCTTAACCATACCTCTGTGATCATTACCCAGAGCGGTGGCGGATGCCGGTTAACAAACTATATCGCATTCCTGAAATTGGGGCTGCAGCAGGCTGGTTTTTCTAAGATTCCGATTATCTCTGCCAATACGGTGGGATTGGAAAAGCAGCCGGGCTTTAAATTATCCTTCGGACTGATTAACCGATGTATCATGGCAATTGCACTCGGAGATTTATTTATGAAAGTTTTATATCGGACAAGACCTTATGAAATATTCCCCGGATCCGCTGATTTGCTGTATGAGAAATGGAATGCTATAGCGAAGGAGACGGTAAAAAGCGGTAGTCCGGCTGCCTTTCGCAAAACTGTCCGGGGAATCGTTAGGGAGTTTGATCATCTGGAATTGCAGGAGCTAGAAAAGCCAAGAGTAGGGATTGTAGGGGAGATCTTAGTAAAATATCATCCTACTGCAAACAATGATATTGTAAATATTATCGAAGAAGGAGGAGCCGAAGCCGTTGTACCTGATCTTATGGATTATTTCTTATATTCTACTTTTAATTCACGCTTCCGATTCCGATATCTTGCCGGGAAGAAATTAACACGGGAGCTTGGTAAAGTAGCAGCCTCCTATATCCAGCGTTTTCGTAAGGTGGTTACATGTGAGCTAGAAAAAAGTAGACGTTTTTTGCCGCCAACGCCGATTGATGAACTAGCCAAAATGGCTTCCGAGGTTGTTTCCCTCGGCAACCAAACCGGAGAAGGGTGGCTTGTTACCGCAGAAATGCTAGAGTTTATTGAGCAGGGAACCAGCAATATTATCTGTGTACAGCCGCTTGCCTGTCTTCCAAATCATGTCACCGGGAAAGGAATGCTTAAGCCATTGAAGGACCGCTACCCGGAGGCGAATATTATTCCGATTGATTATGATCCGGGAATATCCAGTGTAAATCAGCTAAACCGGATTAAATTAATGCTGTCGGTGGCAAGGAAGAATATGTGCAAAGATAGTTGACTTACATCAAAAAGTATATCAAAAGGAGCTGTTGCACTACCGAATGAAATCAGCAGTGCTCAGCTCCGTTTTTCTACTCTAACTTAAAAGAATAGCGTGTGAGAACATGTCTCGGTTGGATAATAATCACACGGATACGTTAGATATTATCTGCTACAATAATATTCTCATATTCATCAAGCTCTGGAATACGTTTTTCCGTGATAATATCAGCATCCGTTAAGGAAGCTACTTTTATCATCGTAACAATATTGTATTTACTGGAATCTAATAAAAAATAAGGTTTAACGGACTGTTCCATGGCAATCTTCTTAATCGTAAATTCATTTATATCATGATTGGTTATTCCATAATTGATACTAAAGCCGTTCGAACCAAGGAAACACTTATTAAAATTAAGACCTCTTAACGCTGATTCCGCTAAGGGCCCGATACAGGAATTCGTTGCTTGTTTAATATTACCCCCAATCATAATACATGGGATCTGATGGCTTGCTAACTGACTGATATGATAAAAACCATTTGTTACAACAGTGATTTTACGGTTGACTAAATAAGGAATCATTTGTAATGTAGTACTTGATGGATCAATAAAGATAACATCATTATCTTCGATAAAAGAACAAGCTTTTAAAGCAATTTTATTTTTGGCGTCTTTATTTAAATTTAATTTTGCAGCAATACTTAACTCGGTATTTTTTCGATTCATTTGAACACCACCACCGTGAAGAATGGTAATCATCCCTGATTTCTCCAATTTCCCCAAATCTCTTCTTAAGGTTGAGGAAGAAACATCAAGTTGCATAATTAAATCATCCATATACATGATTTCGTTTTCGGATAACAAATTAACAATTGTTTGCTGACGGATTGCCGGAATCATTTAATATAAAACCTCCCAGAAAAATAAGTATAATAATATTTATATCTACATGGTGCTTGTATAATTCAAGAATCATCCATTAGGTTTATCGCTAGGTATATTATATATTATAATTTCTTTTTTGTAAATGATGGGAAAATTCATCGATTGATATACTATAATGGTAATATTCATCGGTTGGTATGTGAAAATTGTTACTGTTCACACATGGGTAAAGTCTATCCTATGATTTTGACAAATGATATCCGATAAG
>SVEA01000029.1 GCA_015057615.1 Lachnospiraceae bacterium
ACTTAAGTAATAGGAAACAATATTTTAATGCGCAACTGTTTGAAGTCGTTGGCACTTAGACCACATGTTTTGTGGTCTTATGTACCATTACGTACTTCAATCCAAGTACTGCGTTTTATGCAGTGCTTTGGGAATAACGTGTTGCGAATGAAATTTGTTTCATATTACTTGTCAATACATATATTGCAAATTGACGAAGTTGAATTTATAAATCGGTTTTTGTCGCTCATATCTTCTTATTCTCTTACTATATTAATAATATATTCGGCTACATCACCATTTTCGGCAATAACCGGCACTACTATTTCATTGATGCCATCCGCCAATTGAACAAATCCTCCGCCTCCCAGTGTCGCCTTCTTGCTTACCGTAGCTGCTTTGATCTCGATCATCGTAACATCTGTAGGAACAATAAGGGAATAGTTATATTCCGTTTGACTAAAGGTTGGTGTAATAGGAAGTTCCTTCGCATTCATATCCAGTACCTTTAAACTCTTCAAACGGTTGTTCGGATTAAATTTCGTTACCGGCCTTGGAGCAGGCTGCGACGGCATATTCAGATAAACCGGTATGGAAAATACAATCGGTGTATCCGTCATGCTGAGATAAGCGGCGCCTACCTTCCTGCCTTCCGCCCAGGGTGCTTCCACATTTGTCATATATTGATGGAAGTAAGTGGACTTCGGGGTCACATTAAATTTCTGCAGGTAGATCGTATCCTGCCCGCGGTTGATATAGCTGTTCCCCAGGAAATATGAGCCTCCTACGATGGAGCGGTAGGGGTTGGTCCATGGTATCATATACAGAGCATTGGTAGCTGCGCTGGTCGTACCATTTTTAGCAAACTTCAAACCGTTCTTAATGGCACCTCCGCCGGCACTATCGTTCGCTCCAATATTATAGAAATTATAATAGCCTTCATAACCCGAATAGGTTCCGGATACACTGCCACTTAGGGTATTGGGTCCGGTTACGACCTCCTGCTTTACTCTGGAAGCCAAATGATACGGGCTTACCCCGGAATACTGGGCAGCTGCCAGGAAAGTCTCGCCGTAGGAATAGCTCTTTTGCATACCGTTCTCATCCAGAAAGGAATAATATGCATTCGACATTGCGGTGCCTTTTAAAATATTTTCTATCCCCGTGACATTCTGATAATTCGCCTGGTATCTCAGCAGCTCGAATTGGAAAACGCATTCGGTTGTAAGGAAGTTTCTTGGATCCATATAGTATTCAATCGCTTCCTTGGATGCTGTTACCCAGGTGGAACCGTCAAAGACAATAAACGTATCGTTTTTCCAATTATAGGCTCCCTCCATCAGGGATTTCCATTCTATACTCTTACTGTTTGGTATCAAATTTCTTGCCGGTACATTTTCTTCCGCGATCACGGTATCCCAATTCAGATTCGTATGGTATGCTTTGAAAATCCAGTTCGGATACTGTGCATGCAGCTGTCTGAGAGCTGCCTTATAGCTTTCCGGGAAATTCTCTGCTGCCAGTTGCACCTCAAAATCAAGGTTCGTTGGACCTCCGGTAATCGGCGGGGGAGTCGGCGTAGGGGTTACATTCCCTTCGGGGATCGTAACGCTGCCGTCGGATACCGGCCGTTCCTCTCCGATATAGATATATTCTGCCCGAACGAAGCCGCTTAAGATCTGATAGCCATAGGAGAAGGTTATCTTATACCAGACCACATTATCAACGGATACATCACCGGTTACAGTGATCTTCTGCCCATTATTTATTACCACTGCCTCATTATTGCTATCCACCAGCATATTCTGGTTTGCCAGTACATTATCCATAACATTTAGATAAATCGTATTGCACACATAACCGTTCATCGCGGAGGTAATATTACGATGGATTTCCACATTTGCGACAGTCAGGATATCATCTGCAGGTGCTTCCGTCGGTGTAGGGGCCTTCGTCGGCGTAGGGGTGGGTGTCGGTGCCTTCGTCGGTTTCGGCGTCGGTGTGGGTGCCTTCGTTGGCTTCGGCGTTGGTGTTACAGAAGCCTCCGGTTTCTTCGTGGGCGTCGGTGTGGCAGTCGGTTCCGGCGCTTTTGTCGGTTTGCTGGTTGGCTTTGGGGTCGGTGTCGGAGCCTTCGTCGGTTCCTTCACCGTTTTCCGAAATACGATCTGACTTGCCGGGGCATATCCAGTCATCTTTTTATCCTCATAGGTAAAGGTAAACTTATACCATTTTTCATTGCCGACGATTTTTTCACTAAGAATAGATACGTTCTTTCCCTTTTTTAAGGATATGATGTTGCCTGCCTTATTTTTCAGATAGGATGCCTTACTGCTGGCGGAGGAACGAATTTTTGCCTTACTAACTCCAACCTCGCCTTTGATTGCTTTCGTATCATCCAGTTCAATATACAGACTCAATACATATCCGGAGATCGTCTTTTTCCCGTCCTTAAAAGTAACTGCATACCATCTCTCTGAATCGCTGAGAGCTTCGTTAATAACGGTAACGCTTTGTCCCTTCACGAGACTGCCTGCCTTACTGTAGGCCGTTCCCGGACCGCTGCGGACATTTAACGAATTTGCTTTTACCTTTCCCTTAATCGAAACCTTCTTCTTAATTTCTTCCGTCTCCGTACTGCCCAGCTTCGGCGTAGGCGTAGGAGCCGCCGTTGGCTTCGGGGTCGGCTTCGGCGTAGGTTTTGGTGTCGGTGTGGGCTTTGCAGTTTCTTTAACTTTAACATAATCGCTATGTACATAACCTTTTACTGTTTTGCCGTTAAATTTCAGAGAAACATAATACCATTCCCCGTCCTTCTCCAGGATGTTGACGGTTTCTCCTTTTGTCAGATACACATCCGCTCCGGACAGCTGAACCTTGGTTGCTGTAGTGGACGGTTTCGATCTCACATGGAGTGAATTTGCAGTAACCGTTCCGGTCTGTGAAGCTTTCACCTTGATTAGATTCTCAGACAATCCTCTGGGAAGAATCAGGCATAATAAGAGTAAAAAGATTAGCATTTTATTTAAATACGTTTTTTTCAAGCAAATACTCCTTTCCATGACAAAGCAGATAGGTAGATTATATAAATATAGCCAATTCCAGACATAACTGATAAATTCTTGCTTAATAATAATGGGGAACTATGGCAGTTGTGTGGCATCTTCTTCTTTTTTTGACGGAATATGCTGAATTCGGATCTTCTGCGATTCCTATAACTCCTTCCAAAAGGATCTTTTCCGTCACCGGAACAGGAAAGTATATCGGCAGGAGAATTGCATCGTAACCATAATAATATGAGTGTTAAAAGCCTTCTTAACAAATAGTCATCATCAATTTGCACAAATCAAGGAAAAACTTAAGAAATAGGAAATAATATTTTAATGCGCAACTATTTGGAGTCGTTGGTACTAGTGCAAATTAACGAGGTTGGTTTATAAATCGGCTTTTGACACTCAAAGTAATAATAAAAAAGCAAAAAGAAGCGTCCTACACTTGCCTATAACTACGCTGCAAAGTGCAATACGCTTCTGGTTAATCTATCAATTAATAAACTTCGGTAATGACCGTGTCTTTTAACGACAAAGTTTCCTTTCATGCTTCGTCGATCGCTTTGCCGATATCCGTCCGCATGTATTTGTTCTTAAAATCGATCCAGGCTGTTGCCTCATAGGCTTTTCTACGTGCCTCCTGCAGATGCTTCCCTTTTGCCGTTACACCAAGGACTCTGCCTCCGTTTGTTACGATACTGGCTCCTTCCCTCTTCGTTCCGGCGTGGTAGACATAATAGTCTTCCTTCCCTATGAATTTATCCAATCCGTTGATTTGATATCCCTTCTCATAATGCTCCGGATATCCTTTGGAAGCAAGCACCACACAAACCGCCGCATTCTCCTCAAATACAAGAGAAATCTTATCCAAACAGCCGTCAATGCATGCTTCACATACATCAACCAGATCATTTTTCATTCTTGGAAGCACCACCTGCGCCTCCGGATCACCGAAACGGGCATTGTATTCCAATACCTTGGGACCGTCCTTCGTAAGCATTAATCCCACAAACAGAACACCGACAAACGCCCTGCCTTCTCTCTTCATGGCATCCATCGTTGGCTGATATATTTTTTCCATACAGTAAGCATCGATCGCTTTGGTATAGAAGGGGCTTGGCGAAAAAGTTCCCATTCCGCCGGTATTTAATCCCTTATCCCCGTCCTTTGCACGTTTATGATCCTGCGCACTGGTCATCGGTGCAATCCTGGTTCCATCACAGAAGGCAAGCACAGACACCTCCCTGCCGGTCATAAATTCTTCCACCACCAGGCAGTCTCCTGCCGATCCGAACTGCTTGTCCTCCATAATCCGCTTTACTCCATCAACCGCTTCCGGATAATCGGCACAGATCAGCACTCCCTTGCCAAGCGCCAGCCCGTCCGCTTTCAGGACGATCGGATACCGGCTTGTCTTAAGATATTCGATCGCTGCTGCCGGGTTATCAAAGGTCTCGTAAGCCGCAGAGGGTATCCCATATTTCTTCATCAAATCTTTTGAGAAGGCTTTGGATCCTTCGATAATCGCTGCATTTTTCCTAGGACCGAAGATACGAAGTCCTCTCTCTTCGAATACATCAACAATCCCTGCTACCAAAGGATCATCCATTCCGACAATCGTCAGATCAATGGATCGTTCTTCTGCAAAATCAGCCAGTCCGATTAGATTCCTTGCTGCGATATCTACGCATTCCGCCTCTCCGGCAATTCCCGCATTCCCGGGGGCACAATAAATCTTTGAGACTCTTGGACTCATGGAAACCTTTTTGATAATCGCATGCTCCCGTCCGCCGCTTCCAATCACTAAAACCTTCATATATCTGCACTACCTCCGTCCTATGAAACCAAACCAACCGTTATTTTTCTATCCTCACAATATTCTTCTCCACTGTAACCTTACCCTCGGAAATCAGGCGCACAGCCTCCGGAAGAAGAATCCATTCTGCCTCTTCCATAACTCTTCTCTGCAGGAGTTCGGGCGTATCCCCTTCCTGCACCGCTACGGCTTTTTGAAGGATGATCGGACCAGTATCCGTCCCTTCGTCTACAAAATGAACGGTCGCCCCGGTTACTTTGACTCCGCGGTCTAAAACTGCCCGATGCACCTTCAAACCATAGTAACCCTCCCCACAAAAAGCAGGAATCAGGGAAGGGTGTACATTAATGATCCGATTCTTATATTTCTCCACAAGACTTTCCGGAAGGATATAAAGGTACCCGGCAAGAATAATCAGATCGATGTTGTTCTGCTCCAATGCTTCGCTTAATGCCTGCGCAAATTGCCCGGGATCCGCGTATTCTTTGGGACTCACCACAATTACTTTTATTCCGTGATTTCGGGCACGTTCCAAAGCATAGGCATCCTTCTTGCTGCTGATAACAGCCGCAATCTCCGCCTCCGGAAGCTTCCTCTGTTCGATTTGATCGATCAGCGCCTGCAGGTTGGTTCCGCCGCCCGATACAAGTACAGCAAGTCTTAACATAAGCGGACTCCCTTCGTTCCTTCCTTGATTTCTCCGACAACGTAAGCCTTTTCACCCATTTCCCTGAGTGTACATACCGCTCTGTCAGCATCCTGATGATCTACGGCAATTACCATACCAAGTCCCATATTGAAGGTATTATACATCATCTGCTCTTCAATATTGCCATCCCTTGCGAGCATTTCAAAGATGGGCGGAATTTCATAGCTGTCCTTTTGAAGCACTGCGCATACTCCCTCCGGAAGCATCCGTGGAATATTTTCGTAAAAGCCCCCTCCGGTGATGTGGCTGCAGGCTTTGATTCCGATCTTTTTCTCTTTTAAGCTCTGCAATGCTTTTACATATATTTTGGTCGGAGTAAGCAGGGTTTCCCCTAACGTAGCTCCTAATGATTCATAATAGGTATCAAGCGTCTCTCGCTGCATACGAAATACCTTGCGGACCAGGGAATAGCCGTTGCTGTGAATTCCGGAGGAACCGATTCCGATCAGGGTGTCCCCCTTTGCTATCTCCGCTCCTGTAATCAGTTTTTTCCGGTCTACAATTCCCACTGCAAATCCTGCCAGATCATACTCCTCCTCCGGATAAAAACCGGGCATCTCCGCGGTCTCTCCGCCGATCAAAGCAGCTCCAGCCTGAATGCAGCCCTCTGCTACTCCTTTTACAATCGCAGCAATCTTCTCGGGTTCATTCTTACCGCAGGCAATATAATCAAGAAAGAATAGAGGCTCTCCGCCAGCGCAGGCAATATCATTTACACACATAGCGACACAATCGATTCCAATGGTATCATGCTTATCGAGAAGAAATGCAATCTTTAACTTCGTACCGACACCGTCCGTACCGGATACTAAGGTTGGCTGCTCCATATCCTTAAAAGCCTCCAAAGAGAATGCTCCGGAGAAACCGCCAATTCCGGACAGAACCTCTTTACGCATTGTTTTCTTGATATGCTCTTTCATAAGATTTACTGCTTTATATCCTGCTTCAATATCCACACCAGCCGACTTATAATCCATAGAAAATTACCTCCTAATCCTATCACAATTAATCTAACCTACTCTATGATTTGAGTATCAAAAGCCTTACTGGCAAATCGTCTTCATCAATTTGCACAAATCAAGGAAAAACTTAAGTAATAAGAAATAATATTTTAATACGAACTGTTTGAAGTCGTTGATACTTTGATCACGTATATTGTGGTCTTATGTACCATCACGTACTTCAACCCAAGTATTGCATTTTTTGCAATGCTTGGAGAACAATGTGTAGCGAATGAAATATGTTTCATATTACTTGTCAACACATAAACTGTGCAAATTGAAGAAGGTGGTTTGTAAATCGGCTTTTGACACTCAACTCATTACTATCACTACAAATTCCTTATGCCCACATTTTAGCATACATAAAAAAGTTTGTCCCTAATTTTCGCGGGATTAATTCTTATCCCATTTATAAGTGAACCTAATAGAACCGTGGTCTTTTATAAGCCAGCCCAATAAACGAGTGGAAGTTGATACTTGAAATCGTACAAAAGCGAATACTAAAAAAGTGTCTTCGACACTTCAACTCCCCTAGCCCCTCATTCATGAGGGGAATTAGGGGTTTCTTTTTGTGCCACTTTAAATCATAATGGTTATATGAATATACTGCAAAAGATTTTTAATGATCATTATGAAGAAATGTTATATATCTTGCATCCTCGTCAATCGGTTATCGAAAATGTCGAGAAGATGCTTAATTGTGGTGACCCTTCCTTTGGTGGTGCCATGTACGGTTGTACCAAATGTGGTAATCTAAAGTTTGTTCCTTTTCGCTGTCATAGCAGGTTCTGTCCCACATGTGGTAACAAATATTCCATTGACCGTACTACCTCCATGTCTTTTAAAATCATCAATGTTCAGCATCGTCACTGTGTTTTTACTATTGCAGAAGAACTTCGACCTTTTTTTCTTCAAAATCGTAGGCTACTTAACTGCCTGTTTTCTGCTGTCAACAGTGTTATACACCGTATGTTTCATAAAGATAATAAAGCCCAATTATTTACACCAGGTTTTATCTGTGTCCTTCATACTTTTGGAAGAGATTTGAAATGGAATCCTCACATCCATTGTCTTATCTCAGAAGGTGGCTTAGGTAATAGTGGTCTCTGGCGAAGCAAAACCCATTTCAACTACAAACTCATGCGTGCTTCCTTCCAAACCGCACTCTTAAATGAATTACAGAAGCATCTGGAGCCTTCCTTCAAAAAAGTAAAGGCCTCTATCTATAATAATCACAAAAACGGGTTTTATGTTTATGCTAAACCAAACAAATGTAACCCTGGTACTGTAATTAAATACATTGGTCGTTACCTTGGAAGACCGGTAATTGCCACCTCTCGCATTGATGACTATGATGGAGAAAATGTCACTTTTCACTACAATCGTCATGAGGATGATAGACTCATTATAGAAACAATCCCTGCCCTTGATTTTATTGAAAGGCTAATCCAACATATCCCGGAAAAGCATTTCAAAATGATCAGGTACTATGGTCTCTATGCAAGGCATCGTGAATCTGATAAAAAACTGAACCATGCTATTGCAAAAGAAAAACATGGCATTTATCTTTCCTTTAACAGATGGCGGGAGTGCATCTTAGCCTCATTTGGATACGACCCTATCAAATGTCCTTGTTGTGGTAATACTATGAGTTTTTTAGAACTCTATTATAATCACCACCGTGTTCCTCTGGATGAAATATATGAAAAAGTGATGGCGAAAGCCAAAGGATGCCGTTCACCTGTTCCTTCATAAATTCTTTCACAGTTTACTCCGTCTGTGGTAAAATGAGTGTTAAAAACGGAGGGCAAATGCTATGAATAATCATACAGAGGAATTAAGAAACAAATACATTCAAAATCCTCCTGAAGGCATGACCGCAGATGATGTCAGAAATATGAGCGATGATGACCTTTTGGATATGGATTATTTTCTTCATGAAGACGATGATCTTGATGATGATTTCGGTGAAGAAGGTTTTTATATCTTCTAATCTGCAATCGTCTATTTCTTATGCCTGCCTTTGTGCAGGCATTTTTAATACTGAGTTGCTCCTTACGGAGCAATTTCCTATAAAGTAAAAAAGGGTCTGTAACCTCCCCTTCTACACCGAATTGAAAGATACAACAAATAACAAGTCTTTCAAACCGTGTATTACAGGAAGGTCACAGACCCCCTAGATAAATATCTGTCACAGCCTTATGTACCGCTATG
>SVEA01000030.1 GCA_015057615.1 Lachnospiraceae bacterium
GCTTTCGCTTAAGATTCATTACGTAGCGGTACATAAGGCTCCAAAATACGGAGCCAAAGTACCAACGAATGCAAATACTCCTGATCGGATATCATTTGTCGAAATCATATTATAGACTTATTGGGGTATGAACAGTAACAGGAAAAGAGTGAAGATATCTCGTAAGCTCAGCCCTTGACCGCCCCGGCAGATACCCCTCCGACGATATACTTCTGTCCTAATATAAAGATCAATAGGACCGGCAACAGAGTAAGCACAATATCCGCGCTTACTAGATTCCAGGAATTTTCAAACGCTCCGAAGAAGTTATAGACGGCAAGGGTCATCGGCCACTTTCTGGAATTATTCAGATAATACAAAGGCATGGTAAAATCATTCCAGACCGCCATAAAATTCAGTACAAAAAGTGTTGATATAATCGGCTTTAATAAAGGAAAGATAATCCTCGTGAACAGCTTTATGGGCGTACAGCCGTCAATTACTGCTGCCTCATCGATCTCTCTTGGAATCGTACTGATAAAGCCATAGCACAAAAATAAGCTCAGAGGGATATTGATCGCTGCATACAAAAGGATGATTCCATATCTTTGATTCACCAAATGAAATGCCTGCATAACCTTCATTAAAGCGACATTATTAATCGGCATGGCAATTCCCGCGATAATAAAATAGTATACAAATTTATTCATTCCTTTGAAATTTCGTGAAATAACAAAGGCTGCTGCCGAAACCACAAGAATAATAATAAGCACACTGAAGGTCGCATAAATCAGCCCGTTGAAAAAGGAAGAAACCAATTTCCCCTGCTCAATTACCGTGGCATAATTTTCAAACATCCATTTCTTTGGAAGGGCAAGTGACATTCGATTCGCCTCCCCGGAGGATTTGAACGAAGTTATAACAAGTACGATCAGCGGGATCATCACAATAAGGCTGGTAATGACCGCCAGGAAATTTCCTAATACGCTTAGGATATTTTTTTTCGTCCGTTCCATTACATATCCACCTCCTTATTCTCCATTGACTTAATTATAAAATATAAAAGGCATAATACGAAGAGGAATAGAATACTGGATAACGTAGTCCCCATAGCAAAGTTACCCTTTGAGAATTCCTTGTAAACGGCAGTATTGATCACTCCGGTGGCATTTCCCGGTCCTCCGTTCGTCAGGGAATAGATCATGTCAAATACCCTTAATCCGTAGGTAACATTCAAAACGGTAACATTTACGATAATTGGTTTTAACAAAGGTAATGTGATGCTGCGAAACTTCTGCCAGAAATTCGCTCCGTCGATACTAGCTGCCTCATAATAATCCGGGGAAATGGATAATAGTCCGGCGATGATGACCACCATAATGTAACCCATGCCCTTCCAGGTATCCACGGTCATAACACTGGGAAATACCAGCTTAAGATCGGTAAGCCAGTTGCGTGCCAGCGAATCCAGTCCGATCGACCGCAGGAAATTGTTCAGGAAGCCCGTCGTTGGGTGAAGCATACTTTTAAACACAAGCCCGACCACCAAATAGGACATAACCTGTGGTGAAAAAATCACCATTCTATGAAAGGTCTTAAACTTAATAAACTTCTGCGTCAAAAGCAGCGCCAGCGCAAGACCTGCCACCGTCTTCATAATTGTAGTAGCAACGGTAAAAACGATCGTATTCATAATATATTTTATATATTCCGAATTTCCCGCAAATACCTCCTTATAGTTCCTCAGCCCGACAAAATTAACCTCCGAGGTGAAGTTGTTCCAATCCGTAAAGGAATAAAGAATTCCTATCATCCCTGGTAAAAAGCATAGTAAAAGAAAGATCACCAATGCCCCTATGGTAAAATACCAGGGATACAATTTTTTTCTGTTCATCTATGTCACACGTCCTTCCTGCCTACAAGACGAATTTACTGATATATGGTCATAAGTCGTTATAACATTTTGGTATAAACAGGATCCTATATCTATACGACCTATTCATGTTCATGATTTTATATGACTTATAACATTCTTATCTTTACTATATATTCGCCTGATAAAATTACTTCATCATTCATTTATATTAAACTTTCGCTAATTATGAGTTTGCCCCGTCATGAGAAAAAAAAGGGGACCGCAGCTTTACGGTCCCTTTTTAGTTGTCTGTGCAGGCTTTTCCTTCTTTATTATTCTGCCCACGCAGGATCTTTTTGTAGTTTTGCCTGCTCATGCCGGCGGTTCATAATGATATCCAGTACACCCTCCGGTGTCAACGCATCCGTATACATAGATTCCAGATCTTTACCAACATCCATCCATTGGCTGTCAATATAATTAACTGCTACCTGTACCACCTGTGCTTTATCATGCGTATCAATATATGCCTGGTCTTCTTCCGAATATCTTCCTGGAATTTCCGGCCAGCAAACCTCCGATAATCCGGGCTGTCCTTCCAGACGTTTCTGCAGGTTCTCCGGACGAGCGAGGAATTCAAAGAACTGACGTGCTTCGTCAATATGCTTGCTTTCCTTATTAATAAAGTAGGCATTGCTTGCAGGGTTTACACCGATTACCTGGTTATCTCCCCAAGGCATTACAAAGATGCCAAGCTTGTCAATATCAAAATCCGGATAATCTGCCTTTATTTCATTTCTCCATGCCGCTTCTGCTATAAACATTGCTGCCTTTTCTGTTGCAATTGCTTCCTTGGCATTTTCAACGGAGTTGCTTAAGTAATCCTTTCCAAAATAACCAAGCTCTGCACATTCCTTTAATTGCTGAATAATGGTCAACAGCTCCGGAATATCCTTTAAATCCATCTCATTTGCATTTAGCTTATTATAAACGCCCTCATGCTTCTGCTGATACAGACCACCGGTCTCAAACAGCGGAAGTACCTGATGCCATCCATTCGTCGTCGCTTCAAACGCTGGTGTAATTCCCGCATCTAAAATCGTCTGGCATACCTTTTTAAACTCTTCATAGTTCGTAGGTGCTTCCAGCCCAAGACGCTCGAAGATCTCCTTGTTGTATACATAGAAATACATCTTCTTACCCGGAAATGTGATACCATAGACATTATCATCGATGGAAATCGCAGGAAGCACATTTTCGTCAATCCGGGATACCCATTCCTCCTCATTTAGAGGAACGCAGTATTCATCAAATTTCATGCTGGATGCCAGATTGATCGGGGTATCCGCACAGAAAATATCGGTTGCCTCTCCGGAATCCAACTTCACCTTGATCAGATCTCTCCATTGCGCATCCGGTGAAATTTGAAAATCAATTTTAATTCCAGTTTCTGCTTCAAATTCCTTCGCCAGCTCCTGTACAACGCCGGAAGTAGGAAGACCGGATTGATGGGAACCAAAGGTTAATGTGACGCTTTTCTTCTCCTCTTTGCCGTCCGATTCCGCTTTTTGTTCCTTACCGCAAGCAGTGAAAACAAATACGGACATAAGAAACGCCATGATAAAAATGGAACCTTTTTGTAGTAATTTCTTATTCATAGTACCTATCCTCTCCTTACATTTTTATGTACCACTATGAAGCAATGCAAAACTTTGATATTGCAACTATCGTATATACAGCAGATGTATAGAATTCAAGTATAGGGATACATCACTTAGGCGAAGCATTGGAGTGTAGAGATATACATCCGCTGCATACACAATTAATTCAACTAGCAAGTTTCGCATACTGCTATGCTTTTATACTACCACAAGACCTCTTTATCCATAATAGACAAAAGTGAACTATTATTTGCACTTTTTTGAACGATAATGTATAATACCTGTAACAAAAGAGGGGGGGCGATTTGTTGATCTCAAAAAAGCATAACTACTCACAAAGCATGTATCTTTTTTTTATTTATGGATTGTTTATCCTAACGCTACTTTCCACCTTCTTTTTCTATATTTACCGTTATAATAAGGACTTGCTTTATAAGGAAGCACGGCGGAAATCCGAAGACCTTTGCGCCTCCATCAGCAGCTCGGTCAGCACCGAGCTGGATAATATGTCAACGATATCGATGAATATCGTATATTCGAATGCGATCAAAAGTAATTTTAAAGAATTTTCCAAAGCTTACCGTTATTCCCAGGTTTCCCTGGAGAACATGGCAAGCTCAAGGGAAAGTATACTGGCTATCTATGATATCATAACCGCGATCCTGGGTCCGTTCCAGTCCGTGCCTCAGGTAAATCTGTACAGCATGCATGGTGATTGCGTCGGATCCGGTTATTTTCAACGTGTCACCAATGCCGATTTTAAGGAGCTGGAATGGTACCACCCGACGATGGAGCTGAACGGCCATAAATACATATCCTCCCCTACTGTAATTCTGGATCTGCCGACGCAGGGGGAGAACCAGCTGAGCCGGAAATTCATTTCGCTAACCCGGATCTTTTTTAATAAAGCTGAGGACCCGCAGGGAATCGTGGAGGTCATTCAGGATTGCGACCGAATCTTTACCCTAATTCCGGAATTAAAGAAAAACAATCCAAATGTCTCGATTTATGTTTATAATGACCGGGGTGAAATGGTATATCCCTATAACGAGGAGGACAAAATTGATTACCTCTCCCTGATTAAACCAAACGCACCTACTCCTTCTGCCGGGGAAATGATTTCCTACCAAAACGAAGCTAACGAGGAATTTCTTATCAACTATAAAAACATTATAAACTATGATTGGACCATAATAACCTCCGAGCCAAAGGATTCCATCTATTCCTCCATGAATACCTTTAAGAAATCCTTTACCTATATCCTTATTTTGTCCATACTGCTCACCCTCGCAATCTGCTTTTTTATCTCCAGCCGGCTAACCAGGCCGCTTAGAAAATTAACAAATGCTGCGAGAAAAATAACGATCAACCGGGTACTTGATGAGAATAAGAAAATATTAACCTCCGCAGACAGTAACATCAAGGAAATATCACTGCTATGTGAATCCATTCGTGAAATGTACGGAAAGCTCCGTTCCACAACACAGGATGTTCTTCTCTCCCGGTCGGAGGAAACCAGGGCGAAATTGCAGGCAACGCAGTCCCTTATCAATCCGCATTTTCTCTATAATTGCCTGACCAATATCAGCATTATGGCGGAGGAAGATATGAATGAAGATATCATCACCATGTGCTATGCCCTATGCGATTATTTTCGATATATTTCTTCTTCCGAGGATATGGTGGTTCCATTAAAAGAAGAAATCAATTCCACCGAGCAGTACATCCGCTGTATGCAGATGCGCTATAACGATGATTTTGAATATACCATAGATATCGAGGCGGCTGCCGAGAACGTCTACATTCCGAAGTTAATTCTGCTGCCCATTATTGAAAATGCATTTAAATATGCCTTTGATAAAAAGCCGCCCTGGAAGCTTAACATTAGAGTTCGTTTTGATAAAAACCACTGGACCATAGCCATACAGGACAACGGCGGCTGCCTGTCCGATGACCGGAAAGAGTATTTGATGAATTTATTTAAAAACCTTGACATAAATGAAGAATCGAAATCATTAAAAATAGGCGGGATGGGTCTGAAAAATGTCTACCTACGGCTAAAGCTGCTCTATGGGGAGGAAAGCATTTTCCAGATTGAAAATACCCTGCCGCAAAGAACCATCTTCATTCTAGGAGGTCCGATCTACACATCGAAGGAGGAATATTATGAGCACAACCCAAAGCTATAAATATATCGTCGTCGAAGATGAAAGCCTGATTCTTAAAAATACGATCAAAAAAATAGAAGCTCTTTCTCTGCCGCTAACCCTGGCAGGAACTGCTTCGAACGGAATGGATGCTCAGCTGCTCATCGAACGGGTGTGTCCCAATCTGGTCATTACGGACATCCGAATGCCGCAGTACAACGGAATTGAACTGGCACGCTACATCAATAAGAACCACCCTACGATAAAAACCGTGATCTTAACCGGCTACAGCGATTTTTCCTATGCCCAGTCCGCTTTAAAATATGGTGTAAAAGATTACTTATTAAAACCAGTTACGCCGGAGGCCTTAAATACCTCCCTGCAAAAGCTTTTGATAACCATGGATTCCGAGCACAACGAACTCACGACGATCACCGCCGATTCGTATTCTTTAGATCAGGAGACCATCTGTGAATTAATGGAGCAATACCTGTGCGACAATTATCGACAGGATATCTCTTTGGGGGAAATGGCGGAGCATTTTGGTTTCTCCGTAGAATACCTCGGAAAAATATTTAAAAAGCATACCGGCAGGACCCCCTCTAAGTATTTAACAAAGCTAAGGATGAATGAGGCGAAGCGTCTGCTCATCAACCAGCCGGAGCTGGAAATCCAAAAAGTCGCCGAATTAGTTGGGTATAAGGATAATTATTATTTCAGCCGCATCTTCAAGGCACAGATTGGAATACAGCCAAGCGAATACCGAATTGCGAATATCAAACCGAACTAGAAATCGCTTTTTGCCATCGGTGTAAGCGGTAAGGTTCATTTTTCTGATAGATTTTAAAAACGAAGCTACTGTTAACCCAGAACATAACAACCATCTTAATTAATAACAATTATTCAAAAAATATAAGGAACAAAACCAACAAGAGCATGAGCTATAGTAGGAGCTATTATATTGTTATGTCTGGTATAAATATAGACAAAATAAATATGTAATATAGATGTGGATATTAAATGTCCTAAATCCATCTGTATAAACGGAATTAAAGGCAACTTTGCTTTAAGCATTTGAAATGGAATATGCATAATTGCAAACATCAATCCAACAATAATTATACTTAACCACTTGTTTTTAATTATTCCTCTAATCCGTGTCTGTATAAATCCTCTAAAAGTTAGTTCTTCCACAAAAGCTATACAAATTAAGAAATAAAGGAATGTCCATAATGCATCTTCCATATTAATAAGTCTGTAATTATGATTAATTCCACCTTAAGTGTTCCGCGCCCAAAGCTGCGACTCTAAAGTCTTGCTTAAATACAAAAATCCTGAAGAATAGCAAAAGCAGCTATTCTTCAGGATTTTTGCCCAAATGGCGTGGGCATAGTATGCTGAATAAGTCATTCTATTGTATGGGATATTACTCATCTATCCCATGCTTCTTATCGTATTTTCTCTGGATGAACTTAACCACTTCTACAATCGGAATTACGGAAAAGCCAAGTCCCATTGCTACCGCATATTCAGCGATACTGATTGTTTCAAAATCGAATACATATGCTAACGGCGGAACAAAAATAACCGCTGATGTCAGGACCAAGGAAGCCGCCATAGCTCCAAACAGGAACTTATTATGATGCTTCATTTTGAAAATAGAATGCCTCCGGCTCCTCATATTCAGGGAATGGAACATTTCTGCCATGGAAAGCGTTAAGAACGCCATTGTCATACCATCCGGGCTTTCTGCTATTTCCCATACACCTGCCTCCATATGATGCCCGATGAAATAAGCCGCAATCGTAACTACGGTTACCAGTGCCCCCTGCCATAGGCAATCGAAGCCCAAACCTCTGGCAAAGATACCTTCCTTCGAATCACGCGGAGGATGGTTCATGGTATTTGTCTCCTCTTTTTCCATACCAAGCGCTACTGCCGGGAAGGAGTCGGTTATTAAGTTAATCCAAAGCAGATGTACCGGCTTTAAAATAGTAAACCCAAGTAACGTTGATACAAAGATGGATAGTACCTCCGATAGGTTGGAGGATAGTAAGAACTGGATCGCCTTACGAATATTATCGTAGATACGGCGTCCTTCCTTTACTGCATTTACAATGGTTGCAAAGTTATCATCTGCAAGAACCATATCCGCAACATTCTTAGTAACATCCGTGCCGGTGATTCCCATACCAATACCGATATCTGCCGTTTTGATCGACGGCGCATCATTTACACCGTCACCGGTCATAGCAACGATCATGCCCCGATCCTGCCAAGCCTTTACAATACGAACCTTATGCTCCGGCTGAACACGGGCATAGACAGAATACTTATCAATATCCTTATCTAATTGCTCCTCACTTAGTTCATTTAGCTCTGCACCGGTTAACGCTTCGGATGCATCCTGAATAATACCAAGCTCTTTGGCAATTGCTACTGCGGTATCCTTATGATCGCCCGTAATCATAACCGTACGGATACCTGCTGATTTACATTCCGTAATCGCCGGCTTTACCTCCGGGCGAACCGGGTCGATCATACCAGTCAAACCGATAAAGCAAAGATCCTGTTCTAAGAATTCCGGTATCTGCTTCTCCGGTATCTGCTCCCAGCTGCGGAAAGCAGCTGCAAGAACACGAAGTGCCTGATCTGCCAAGGATTTATTGGCATCCGCTATTTTTTTACGCATAGCATCTGTCATAGGCTTCTTATTGGAGCCGTCCCAGTAAGAAGTACAGCGGGCAACGAGGACATCAGGAGCCCCCTTGGTATATTGTTCGAATTCACCATTTGCCATACTATGAACCGTACTCATAAGCTTTCTACCAGAGTCGAAAGGAGCCTCACCAACACGGGGCATTTCATTTTCCATATCCCCCTTTGGTAAGCCTAACTGATAGGCGTAATTAACAAGAGCCGCCTCCGTAGGCTCTCCCTCTGCCTGATTAGATTCGTTTAAATGAGCATCGTTACATAATGCCATTGCACGGCCCAGCAGTTTCTCATCCTTACCATATTGATCAACAACGGTCATCTTGTTCTGTGTTAAGGTTCCTGTCTTATCCGAGCAGATAACATTGGTACAGCCCAGCGTCTCAACCGCAGTTAATTTACGGACAACCGCATTTCTCCTCGACATATTGGTAACACCAATCGATAAAACAATCGTTACAACCGCCGCAAGGCCTTCCGGAATTGCAGCAACTGCGAGGGAAACCGCCACCATGAAGGTTCCGAGAATTCCGGTACCCGTAATGTCCGGATACAGCTTAAATACACTAAATGCAAAGATAAATACACAGATACCAAGTACCAGCCAGCTTAACGTCTTGCTTAATTGATTCAGCTTTAACTGCAGCGGCGTTGCATTTTCTTCCGCCTTTGTGATGGCATCTGCAATCTTACCCATCTCGGTATTCATGCCGGTAGCAGTAATTACTGCGGATCCACGGCCATATACCACTGTACTTCCCATATAAACCATGTTTTTGCGATCGCCAAGGGAAATGTCTTTCTGATCGCCTAGCTGTAATGCATGAATTATTTTATCTACCGGAACACTTTCTCCAGTTAAAGCAGCTTCTTCCACTTTTAAGCTGGCGCTATTTAGCAGTCTCGCATCGGCAGGAATGGAATCGCCTGCTTCTAAAACAATAACATCACCAGCAACAAGCTCCTCGCTTTTTACCATCTGCAGCTTACCGTCACGCATTACCTTCGAGGTTGCCGCTGATATCGCCTGCAAAGCTTCGATTGCCTTCTCTGCTTTGCTCTCCTGGTATACGCCCAGGACAGAGTTAATAATGACAACTACAAGGATAATAATTACATCCGCAAAGGATTCTCCTGCATATACCGCTGTAACACCCGAGATTACTGCTGCAGCCAATAAAATGAGAACCATGGGATCCTTAAGCTGATTAATGAAGCGTACTATTAGTGGTACTTTCTCTGCCTCTTTCAGTTTGTTTTTACCATTCTTATCAAGTCTTCTCGAGGCTTCCCTGCCGGAAAGCCCTTCTGAAGTTGATTTTAGCTCCTGCAGAACGCTCTGCGATGTTTGTAAGTATTCTTTCATTAAAATCCTCCTTTTTAAATCCAAGCATATTCTAGACTGGTAAAATTTGAACTTGATCTTCTATTTATACAAAGACTTCATTGGCTGACCACTATATATTTCCAATTCGTCTTCGAAACATAAAAAAGACCCAAGTACAGTTATTCACTATACATGAGTCTCATATATTAAGATAAGCCAGGCGGTATCGCCATGTATGTTGACTTATCACGCAATTATAAGGCGTTTATTACTCCCCCACGTTTCCACTATAATATCAACCGACAAGAAATTTGTCAATATGCTTTTGAACTTATTAATATGATTTTAATAAATCTAACAAGCTATAGAATTTGAATCATATGATTTTGTTAAATCTGACGAACCATAATATTTGTTAATATGATCTTGCTAAATCCAAGTGATGATAAACTTGATAATACGATCTTGGTAAATCTGACAGATGATAAATCTTGATAATATAATCTTGATAAATCCGACGGACTATAATATTCGTTAATACGATCTTGCTAAATCTAACTACTATAAATCTTGCTAATTGATCTTGATAAATTAGAGTGATGATGAACTTGCTATGTAATCTGGGTAAATCTGATGGCTGCAATATTAATCAAGAGAGCCTGTCCGGTTTGAACAGGCTCTCTTTCGTCGATACTTTATTCGATTAACGTTTAATACTAACAACAAGCGGCTGAGGCATCTGGGATGCTAAAACAACATAGTGCTGATTACTAAAACTAGCGGAAGCTCTTTCCAGCCTCTTTCTCTTTCTACTAATAATCATAACTAATCACCACCTTTTCTTAAATGCAGAGATCAACTATGTTTATGTCTATATTATAGCATATAATGTCGCACTTTAAAAGCAATAATTTCACATTTTAGCAAAATCATCTTATATATCTGATAAATTCTATCAAATCCCACTCTTTACCTGTTAATAGCTTAGCTTTTTACTATAAGAAATGATAAATCGTAAATCGTATAGATCGGAAGGCTATTTCTTCTATCTAAAAATCGGATATAACCTTGGTGATATATTACTGATCAATATTAGAACCGATCAAAAGAAATCAATGAGTCTGCGATTAACGAAAAATGTTGAGACAAAGTACAGCTTCACTATTCTATATGGGAATATTTGTATGCTTCTTCCGCTGTATACAACATGCCCTATGATACGGGAGACATACCTTTCCCCATAAAATAGGATTAGTTTATATATACTTTATAAAAACATGCTTAAAATAAAGTTCCCTTCATTCTAATCACTTCACCATTAAACTCCGGTCCAATCTCTTTCATTCCGTTTTTTCGATAGAAAGCCAGCGCGTACTGATTATTAGGTGAAACACGAAGATGATATTCACTTACATCATATTTTCGAAAAAATTCTAAAGCATATTGATGAAGCTTCTTACCTAATCCCATCCCCCGCTTGCTAGCAATCAAATAATATAAATTTATATAACCGATAGTTTTTCCGCTATATTCTTTAATCGTAAGTTCCAGTTGACCAATAGGCGTTCCATTTTCCCAGATTAGAACAAATCCATCTGGAAATTCCCTTGATTTTGTATAAACCCAGTCAATATATTCTTCATCATCCCCAAAGCCTTGATCTGTACCAAAACTTACTCTAAAAGAGTCCCTGCGAAAATCAACCATATACTTTCTATGTTTATTTATATCTATCGGCTCAAAACGCAAAAAAGCAGCCCCTTTCTTATATTAGCAAATTAACTGACATATCCATTACTTTCGATTTCTACTCGTTTGCTAAGCCAGGTTCTCTATGAGGCTTGTTTCTGATACCTCCCTATAAAACGCTGCATTTGCAGCTTCCATATACGGACGAACCCATAGTAAGCCAATACCAAGGCTCA
>SVEA01000031.1 GCA_015057615.1 Lachnospiraceae bacterium
AAAAACGGCAATTGCTCTATGTGGATATTGGAAGGACCACCGATGGAAAAGCAAAGTTATAAAGGGCCTACTTTTAAATTTTATGCGGGTGATTTTATTCTCTATGATGCTGGTAAAAAAGCCAGCGATGATTATTCCGGCGGAGCGATCTATTAGATTATGGCAGATCAAAAGGGGTAAAAGAAGAGATGAAAAAGAAGGGGAAGATAATATCAGTAAATATGCAAAAGGTGGATGTGAAAAGTCATCGACTGTATAAGCACTAGCGGGATGTTTAACTGATAGTGGGTATAAATGCTTCATGATAGATCTCGATTCTCAAGGAAATCTTTCGTTTTCAAGCGAAGTAAAGAAAACAAATCGGACAATATATAAGCTTCTGAAAGATGAATGCAAATGTGAAGATGCAGTTCAGGTTAATAAATGTTATGATATCATACCATCAAGTTTTAATTAAGCACCGCGGATCAGAAATTTAATAGCCCATCCATCCGTTGATGTTGCTTGACAAAAACGGAGTACTTGATTATCGACGCTTACATAGGATAACCATGGAATATTAATCGTTCAAACGTTGATTTAGATATATTTGACATATTATGAAAAATAATGTATAATTATTATAAAAATTGAAAAGGAGACTTATACATGAAGAAAATTGCTTTATTATTGTTATCCTGTATAATGTTAGTAAGCGCCCCTAGTATCATTACTTATGCAAAAGATAGTTCACAAGATACTATCATATTCCAATCAGAAGATACGACTATAGGTTACAGAACTCCATTAATACAACCACGTGGATATAACAATCAGGAATGGTATGTTGTAAAGGATGCAGGTGCGGGCTATTCCGTTGAGGTGGGTGCATTAGTGGAAATGGCAGTAGGCGGAGGACATTCTAATTTTCATGAGGTTCTTGACAAATGGTCAGTGGCATCTGGAAGTGGTAGTTATACGTGGAGTCCATCTTATGTAAGTGCAGAACTGGTATCTAGTACTGAGCTAAGATTAATGTCAAGTGGATATATAGAAGTAGCAATTGATGTGTCTGAAACTGGTTCGGTCGGGGCTGACCTAGAATTTGTTAATTTTGAAAGAGGTAAGACAATAGGATCTACTACGTATTATAGAAAGAGAATTTCGGTTGATGAAAGAATTAAATTATCCTATCAATAGGAAGAATAAAAAAAAAGTTATTATAGTACTAGTATTATTATTATTTGTGATTTTAAGTATTGCTTTTATATATAAGTTTTCACATATTAAAAGTACACCAAATATAAGCGTTGGAATTAAAGCAGAAAAAATTTCTGAACAGAGCTATACCATTAAATGGTATGTAAAAAATAATTCTCAAACGAATGTAACTTTTAAAGGTGAAAATATTCGATTGTGCAAGCTAGATTCTAGAAATCATTTATTTAAAGATACATTACCTAAAAAAGTGATTTTACAACCTGGCGAAGAATATAATTTTGAATTTATATTAGATGGGTTAAATAAAGGAAATCACTTATTAAATATGA
The DNA here is from genome assembly GCA_015057615.1 of Lachnospiraceae bacterium. GTDB lineage: Bacteria > Bacillota > Clostridia > Lachnospirales > Lachnospiraceae > Mobilitalea. Next base: position 1,530 of record SVEA01000031.1, read on the forward strand.
CAGCACAATGTGAAAAAGGAACAAAAGCTTCTTATAAAATCTATTTAAATATAGAATAGAAAAGTAATTATGGGAATGCTGTGAAATAGAAGATTAATATTTAGATCACTATAATAAATATTTTTAGAAATAATCACACAACTTTGCGGGTAGGGTGATTCATTGAATACATAAATATCAAAAAAGACACCCCTTATATATATACCGAATAAACTTAAGTCCTTTAGAATAACGGGTATAAGATTTGGTATATATAGTAAATCTTATACCAAAACTTTAAAGTTTGGCTCTGTCACAACTAGTTAAAAATATATAAAGTGTCTTATTTAACTATAAAATAAAGCCAATATCTTACTTTACATAGTAATTTAAGATATTGGCTAATTTTTATTTTCGTATTATATATAACTTATTGATAAAGTTGTTAATAACATTTAATTCGTCATAGCAAAAGATTGCGAATTAATCCATTCCTCGACAAATTGGAATTGTAGTTCTCAAAATTTCTTTTCTGCTTTACTTATGTGTAATTTAATTTCTTCCTCATGCTTTTGGCAATAGGCATAACTTTCATGCATGAACTTTCTGATATTACCACATTGATAGTATTCATCGATTATATCAAGTGCCATTCTGTCATCCAATTTCATATCCTGAAAATATCCATATATACATCCACCGTTCTCCCTCGGAAAATATGGGTTAATAGAACTAAGTCTTTCATCACGCATTATACATTCTACTACCATCTCACTCAAAATCCACTTTAATGATGGTCGTTCATATTCGTCATAGTTATCATGAAAGTTTTGATTCCATACATGAAACCATAGAAAATGAATAATCTCATGGATTGAAACACCAATTGCACCACGCTCACTATTTAGATAGAAAATTTGAAAATATCGCTCCTTTAGAAATCTTGGTGACACAGGATTTAGACATATCTCAGCTCTTAAATCATTAAACAGCAAATGTGAATCTAATTCAAATGCATCAGACAGAGCTTCTTCAATTTGTATTCTATATTTTCCCCAATGGTTGTTATATTCTTCAACTTTTTCATTTAGCAGGGATTCCTGCTCATGATATATTTCGTTTAACTCGTTAAAAAAATATTTTTTCTTTGCATTAAAATCAAGAGTCTGAAATACATCTTTATTTAATTTTGGGAAAAAATAAAATATAGAATCTGACCAATAAGATGTTTCTCCATCAGTTTGAAATAGCATAATACTATCAATCATTGCCTGAAATCCTGGATTAACATATGTTATGTTCATAAACTCACCCTCCAATTTCTAAATGTCGAGCTATCGACTTATATAAATAATCTTAACATTTTATCTACTTGACAAATTCAAATTTGTCGTTCGTAATTTGATACAATTCCGACTATAATTATAATACATATACTGGAAACGTTCAAATTTTGTTTAATTTATCAACCTTTTATTGTGACAGAGCCTATACATTAAGTGTTGATACAGTCTTCATATTTATTGAAGGCTGTATTTTATTGTATCTATGAAGATGATAAGACCAATTACAGGCAAATGCAACGAAGGTGCAAGTACCTTCGTTGGCTGAATCTAAGGCTATTTTTCAGAATGAGATGAGAGTATTTTTTTTATTACGGTCACGTAGCGAGCTTTATAGAGTTGCATACCTTTGTTTTTAACTCTCCCTTGAGTATCTGCTATCCATTCTTGATGTGAAATGGTAGAGGGGCAGCAACAAGAGTGTCATAACTCAACAGTTTAGACACCAGAGATAGAGTATAGTAAAATAGAGCTTTAAGAGGTGTCAAAACTTAGTGTAATAAGTGGAGGTATGAAAATATGAGATATGGATATGCCAGAGTGAGTACAAAAGGACAGGCAAGGGACGGTAACAGCCTGGAAGCACAAGAAAAACTTTTATAAGAAAATGGAGCTGAAAAAAACTTCATAGATACTTTTACTGGAATCAAAGCAGACCTTTCAGTCTGAATTTGAAAAATTATCTTGACAATTAAGACAATTCATAGTATTATAAATAGGCGACATAAAGTTGCACAATAAAATAGGGGATTGGTCAAATGGTATGACAAGGGTCTCCAAAACCTTTAGTGGGAGTTCGATTCTCTCATCCCCTGTACATAAAAAAGATGGAGCTGTCGCACTAGCAGTTTTTAAACCGCCTGTGCACAGTTCCTTTTTTGTGTTATTTAATCGAAATCTTTATGATTTATGTGGATAAATTCACTTACATTTATAAAAATGCGTACTTTAATAAACCTCCAGTGTTTAGGCTTGTTTTAATGGTAACTTTATTTTGAAGTTTAAATTTATGCCGGTTCTTTGAGCTGAAACAAGTGTGATCCGGTTTTCCGGCTTGGATTTTATTATGAACCTTATGTACCGCTATGTGCGGCAAACGAGTGAGAACGTGTCCCTGTTGGATAGTAATCACACGCTATTTCTGTAAACCGGAGTGTGATAAATATCGCTAACGTAAAAAGGGCGGTTCACAACTTTGTGCGACAGCCCCATCTTATTTCGATGCCGGATTTTTGTTTTCAGATCAGAATTAGAATCCAAAATACCGGATTGCGTTATTGTAGCAGATATCCTGAACAATTTCACCCAGGGTATCATAATCCTGTGGATACTCTCCGTTTTCCACCCAGTTGCCCAGCAGATCGCATAGAATTCTGCGGAAATACTCGTGTCTGGGGTAGGAGAGGAAGCTTCTGGAGTCAGTAAGCATTCCGACAAAGCCAGCAAGATATCCTAGATTGGCAAGGGAGGTCATCTGTGCCCGCATGCCCGGATTGTGATCGTTAAACCACCAGGCACTTCCGTGCTGAATCTTATTTATTGCGGTGGAATCCTGGAAGCAGCCGATGATCGAATCGATAACTGCGTTATCGCTGGGATTCAGGCTATAAATAATGGTCTTTGGAAGCTCATCCGTTTTATTTAACGCATCTAAGAAATCTGCCATCTCGGAGGACGGAGCATAATTATTAATGCAGTCATAGCCAGTATCTGGACCAAGCTTAGAAAAGGCAAGCGTGTTATTATTCCGCTTGCAGCCGTAATGGAGCTGCATTACCCATCCGAGTCGGTGATACTCCTTACCGACAAAAAGCATGAATGCCGTTTTAAATTGAAGAATTTCCAGCGGATTAAGCGGTTTATTGTCTAATCTCTTTTGGAAGATTGCAGCGATGGTTTCCTCGGATGCCGGCGCATACATAATATAATCAAGTCCATGATCGGAAATGCAGCAATTTCTAGCGTGGAAGTAATCCAGACGGTTTGTCAGAGCATCCTTTAATGAATCAAAGCTGTCGATCTTAACGGCACTAGCTTTACTCAGAGCGTCCAGATATTCCAGGTACTCCGGCTTTTCTAAATTCATTGCCTTATCCGGACGGAAAGCGGGATAAACCTTGACGTCAAAGGATGGATCTTCTGCGATCTGCTCATGCCATTCTAATGTGTCGATCGGGTCATCGGTGGTACAGATGTGCGAAACCTTGGATTTTTTAATAATATTGCGAACGCTCATGGAAGGATCGGTGAGCTTCTTATTACAAAGCTCCCAAACCTCTTTGGCAGTATGCTTATTCAGTACACCGTGGTAATCAAAGTAGCGCTGTAGTTCCAGATGGCTCCAATGATAGAGTGGATTGCCGATTGCCTTTGACAAGGTTTCTGCCCATTTCTCGAATTTCTCCCAGTCCGTAGCATCCCCGGTGATATAGTATTCGTCAACACCGCGGGAGCGCATCAGCTTCCATTTATAATGGTCGCCGCCAAGCCATACCTGCGTGATGTTATCGTACTTGTGATCGAGGGCGATTTCCTTCGGATTGATATGGCAATGATAATCAATGATCGGCATTTTGCTGGCATAATTTTCATATAGTGTGATCGCAGTTTTATTTGATAGTAGAAAATTCTGATCTAAAAATGTTTTCATATGGTTCCCTCTTTTTCTTTCAATTTATATGATTTGAGTGCCAAAAGCTATCCTAACAAATAGGCTTCGTCAGTTTGCACAAATCAAAGAAAAACTTAAGTAATAAGAAACAATATTTTGATGCGTAACTGTTTGAAGTCGTTGGTACTTAGATTACATATTTTGTGGTCTTATGTTCCATTACGTACTTCAATCCAAGTATTGTATTTTTTGCAATACTTTGGGGAACACGTGTTGCGAATGAAATATGTTTCCTGTTACTTATCAATACATAAATTGTACCAATTATGAAGTGGTTTTATAAAACGGCTTTTGACCCTTAAATTTTTATATAAAACATTGCATAGCCAATATTTTGTATCTTTTTAAAAACGGGTCGTACCGCGTTTGACGATTTCGGCGGAAAAAACGGTTTTTAGCGGAACTTCCTGACCGTTAAAGAAGCCCATTAAGGTAGTGATGCAATTGCTACAGACCGTCTCTAATTTATTATCGATTGAGGTCAGTTCCGGATCGCTGCATTCGGCAATAAAGGAATTGTTGTAGCCGATAATGGATAATTGCTCCGGTACAGCGATCTGATTCACTTTGGCGTATTTTAGAGCGCCAATGGCGAGATTATCATCCGCAGTCACGATCGCATCGAATTCCAGTCCGTTATTTTTCAGGGACGTAAGATGATCTCGTACTTCGGTTATGGTTCCGTTAAAGAATTGAAGATAATCGGATTTACTGATCTCTGCCTGCGAATCCATTCCCATAGCAGACAGGTAACCGGCTAATTTTTTATTACCGCTATAGGATTTTGAATTATACAGGTAGAGGATTTTCTCGCATCCGCTTTTCTGTAAAGCCTTGACCGCTTCATAAACGGCATGGTAATCATCGCAAAGGGCATTGAAAATATTCTCGCCGTCAAGAGCACCGTTCACAATGATGATCGGTACCTTCTTCGCCGCCTCACGAATATACTGGTTTTTCTCATCAGTTGCCTCAACAAAGTTGGAACCTACTAAGATAATAGCATCGGTACGCTTGGATAGTAATAAATTCAAATATTTTTCCCTGACATCGACTTCATATCCGGTACAGCATAGCAATGCATCATAGTTATGCAGCCGGAGATCCCTTTCCAGATAATTGATTGCACTGGCAAGATAGGGATCGGAAGAAGAAGCGCACATAATGCCGACCGTATTCATAGAGTTAAGTCCCAGTCCCCGTGCAAATGCATTCGGAGTATATCCACATTCCTCGATCACCTTAAGCACTTTTTCTTTTGTTTTTTCTCTAACATTGGAATTTCCGTTAATAACCCTTGATACCGTGGCAATAGAAACTCCGGCTTTTTTGGAAATGTCATAGATGTTCATATAGACGATACCTCATTTATTAATTAATTTAGGATAGAGTGTCAAAAGCTTCCTAGCGTGCCTTTCTTTAGTTTAAAATACTATGCTGGAAAAAACAAGTATTTTCTATTAATACATATGTAAATACTTACATTATGAATTATACAATAATATATGTAAAATAGCAAGCATAAGAATGATTTATGCAAATAAAACAAAAACAAGGACGGTAATATTGAAATAGTGACTATATTTACAATTAATTTAAATTGCGTATTGACGTAGCCATAAAAAACGAGTAAAATATAAATGTAAGCATTTACATTTGATGCGGAAATTGTGAGGAATAACGAATGGATTTATTAAATAACACAAAAGTGGAGAAAATTCGACGACCGATTCGGGTGCTGCAATTTGGAGAGGGAAATTTTCTTCGTGGATTTGCGGACTACATGATTGATATTGCGAATGAAAAAGGGTGCTTTCATGGAGATATTGTAGCTGTAAAACCCACGGAATCCTATAGAAATGTGGAGTATTTCAGGCAGCAGGACTGCAGATTTACCGTTACCCTCCGGGGAATTGTTAACGGCAAGGAGCAGCAGGAGACCCGTATCATTACCAGCGTCGCAGATATCGTACATCCGTATCGGGATTATAAAAGATATTCGGAATATGCAGCCTTGGACACGCTCCGCTTTATTATATCGAATACAACAGAAGCAGGAATTGTCTATGATGAAACGGATTGGTTGGAACTGGAGCCACCGAGAAGCTATCCCGGCAAGCTGACAAAATTCTTATATGAAAGGTTCCAACATTTTAACGGGGATGTTAAAAAGGGATTGATTATCCTGCCGGTGGAGCTGATTGAGGAGAACGGCGTACAGTTAAAAAATATAGTAAGAAAGCTTGGAAAGCAGTGGGGATTGGAAGCTGCGTTCCTGCAATGGCTGGAAGAGGCATGTATCTTCTGCAATACCCTGGTGGACCGCATCATTACCGGCTTCCCAACGGAGGAGGCAGAAGCGATATGGCGCAAGCTGGGATATCGGGATAACCTGCTGGTTACAGGAGAACCCTTTGGGCTTTGGGTGATTGAAAGTGAACGGCCGATCGAGGAGGAATTTCCTTTACATAGGGCGGGGCAGCCGGTCATCTTTACCGATGATCAGACACCTTACCGGCTTCGCAAGGTACGGATATTAAACGGAGCGCATAGCTCCTTTGCACTTGCTTCCTATCTGGCAGGGAATGATTACGTATTGGAATCTATGAAGGATGAGGAAATTCGGGGATTTATTGATGCAGTGGTTCAGAAAGAGATACTTCCTGCCTTAGATCTTTCGAAGGAGGATATGCTCTCCTATGCTGCATCCGTGATGGACCGTTTTGAAAACCCTTACAATAAGCATTCGTTACTGTCAATTTCACTAAATTCCATAGCAAAATGGAAGGTGAGAATACTGCCGAGTATATTAGGGTTTCTTGAGAAGAAAGGTTCTCTTCCGGCTTGCCTTACCTTTTCCATGGCAGCGCTGATACAGTTTTATTCCGGTGAGAAATTCAGAGAGAGTACTTTAATTGCACACCGGGAGGAAGCGGAATATCCGGTCCTGGATGATAAAGAAGTGCTGGAGTTCTTCTGCCGGCACTCGCAGGAGGAGCCGAAGCAATTGGTTCCATGCGTACTGGCAGAGGAAACGTTCTGGGAGACGAATCTAAATGATATCCCGGGTTTTACGAAAAAGGTAACCGGGTATTTAAAGGACATCCGCAGCAATGGTATGCGTAATGCGGTTCGAAAGGTAAACTGATGATCCGGTAAAGCATCTTATGCAATAGGAGGCGGCAGATATGCAGAAGGCAATCAGAATACAGGCAATGGACAATGTAGCGGTCGCACTACAGCAGCTCTCTGCGGATGAGGAAGTACCGGTGGGGCAGGAGAGAATTGTATTAAGAGAGGATATTCCTGCAGGACATAAATTTGCGTTAAAGGATCTGAGCCCCGGGATCGAAGTAATCAAATACGGTTATCCTATTGGAAAAACGACGCAGGCGGTGAAGCCGGGGGAATGGGTTCACACCCATAATCTGAAAACCGGTTTGAGCGAAATGCTGGAATACAAGTATCATCCCACTCCGACTCTTATGGAGAAACGGAAAGGAAAAAGCGGGGAGCATTTTTTTATGGGGTACCGCAGGGAGAATGATACGGTTGGAATTCGGAATGAAATCTGGATCATCCCCACGGTGGGCTGTGTAAATGATATTGCAAGAGCATTGGAGCAGGAAGCGAAGCGGTATCTTACCGATGAAATTGATGCTATTGCGGCATTTCCTCATCCGTATGGCTGTTCCCAGCTGGGGGACGATCAGTTAAACACGCAGAAGATATTAACCGGTCTGATCCATCATCCGAATGCAGCAGGTGTCCTGGTCCTTGGACTAGGTTGTGAAAATAATAACATAGAAGAAATGAAAAAGCAGATCGGAGCTTACAAGGAGAACAGGGTAAAATTCCTGGTATGCCAGGAATGGGACGATGAGCTGAAAAAGGGGCTGGAGCTTCTTCGGGAACTCGTTTTATATGCCTCTGGCTTTCGGCGGGAAAGAATCCCTGCTTCGGAGCTGGTCGTTGGATTAAAATGCGGAGGCTCTGATGGATTGTCTGGAATTACAGCCAATCCGGTCGTGGGCGGTTTCTCCGACCTTTTAACAAAGGAGGGCGGAACCACGATACTGACCGAGGTTCCGGAGATGTTCGGAGCAGAGACCATCTTAATGAATCGCTGTGTGGATAAAGAAATCTTTGATAAGACGGTAGCGTTGATCAATGACTTTAAACAGTATTTTATAGAAAACAATCAGCCAATCTATGAAAATCCTTCGCCTGGCAATAAGAAGGGCGGGATTACTACCCTTGAGGATAAATCCTTAGGTTGTACGCAGAAATCCGGTACGGCTGCGGTGGAAGAAGTCCTTGCCTACGGGGAAGCGGTGAAAGGAAAGGGGCTTCATCTATTAAATTCTCCTGGGAATGATCTGGTGGCATCCACCGCACTTGCGGTGTCCGGCGCCCATATCGTCCTGTTTACAACCGGCAGAGGAACACCGTTTGGCGCTCCGGTGCCGACAATCAAGATATCGAGTAATACCGGGCTGTATGATAGAAAGAAGAATTGGATCGATTTTGATGCCGGTAAATTACTGACCGGGACATCCCTTGAACAAATGTCGGCAGAGCTGTATCAGTTGGTTCTTACGTCAGCTTCCGGGGAGAAGGTGAAAAGCGAGGAAAACGGTTACCGCGATTTTGCCATCTTTAAGCAAGGGGTAACCCTTTAAGAAATTTTGATAAACCATGTAATCGTAAAAAATGACGGATTAGAATGACATCGTGCTTATGTTCTATGATTTTTATAGCATGACGGGAGTGCCGTAAGACGGAGCAGCCCGTCATGGCAAGTGAAGCTTTCACTTGGTTATAAAAATAAATATTATTTTATAGGAAAAGGAGAGAGTATGATGAAAAAGATCACGGCATTGTTGTTTGTATTGATCATGTTGTTATCTTTGGCTGCATGCGGCAAGGAAAAGCCGGATGCTGAGACGGGGGCGGAGACAAAACAAAAAGAGGCGTCGACGGAAGATAATACGAAAAAAGAAGACGATACAAAAACACCGGCAAAGACAGAGGAACCTTCCGGTGCAAAAGAACCGGTTACCATTAAGTTTTCCTGGTGGGGCGGAGACACCAGACATGACGCAACGCTAAATGCAATTAAGAAGTTTGAAGAAACCTATGATTGGATCACGGTAGAGCCGCAATACGGCGCATGGAGCGGATGGGAAGAGAGCATGGCTACCGCTTTTGCTACCGGTACAGCTCCGGATGTTAACCAGATCAATTGGAACTGGATCACGTCTTTTAGCTCGGATGGAAAGGCATTCAAGGATTTAAATGATTACTCCGGTACCATCAAACTGGATAACTTTGGACAGTCATTTCTGGATCAATGTACATTAGCAGGCAAATTGCAGGCAATTCCGGTTTCTTTGACCGGCAGAATCTTCTATTGGAACAAGACAACGTTTGACAAGGCGGGAATTTCCACACCGACGACTTTGGAAGAGCTGTATGTGGCTGGCGAGACCTTTAAGACTAAGCTTGGCGAGGATTACTATCCGATCGCTCTCGGTGAGTATGATCGTATGATCCTTATGGTTTATTATTTAGAGTCTGTTTACGGTAAAGCGTGGGTAGAAGACAATCAGATACAATATACCAAGGAAGAGATTCAAAAAGGGTTCGAGTTTATCCAGTCCTTAGAAGACAAACATGTGACACCGTCCATTCAGACAATCCTGGGCGATGGTGCAGAATCTCTGGATAAGAATCCAAAGTGGATGGAAGGAAAATACGCAGGAATCTTCGAGTGGGATTCCTCCGCATCGAAGTTCCAAAGCGCTTTAAATGAAGGACAGGAATTTATTGTCGGACAATATTTACCGGATATGGGTCAGTACCAGGGTGGCTATGCGAAGGTTTCCTTAGCCTTTGCGATCTCCGAAACGACAGAGCATCCAGAGGAAGCGGCTCTGTTGATAAACTTCCTATTAAATGAGGATACCGGTGCCGAGATTATGGCTTCCGAAAGAGGTATTCCGTTAAGCAAGAACGGCTTAAAGGTATGTATGGATAAGGGACTCCTGAATGCTACCGTTGCGGAAGCAAACAGCAGAGTATTATCCTGGGTACAATTTCCGCTGGATCCGAAATTCGAGTCGGCTGAGCTGAAGAGCTCGGACGGTATCTATTATGATGCGATGGCAGGCTTAAGCTATGGTGATTATACGATTGAAGAGGCAACTGATGTATTGATAGATGGAATAAATGGGGTTTTAGCAAAGTAAAGCAATTCTATTTTCCTTTATGACTGGCTCAAAGGGGACTTCCTTTTGGGCTAGTCATGAGATAAGGAATTTAAAATACGGAGATATTTATGACAATCATTCACAGAACAGTCTAGGAGAAACATTATGAAGATGGAAAACGTTCCTTTGTTTATTAAGAATTATCTGGATCAGTACCACAACTTTAAAGATTACTGGAATTATGAGGATGGATGCGTTCTCATAGGATGCGTTCAGTTATATAAGGTGTCAAAAGATACTTATTTTAAAAGTTTTATCCTTCGTTATATGGAGGATTTTATCCGTCCGGATGGCGGAATTAACGGTTATAACCGGGAAGAGTATAATATCGATAGCATCAATGCGGGTAAGGTTCTTTTTTTTCTGTATGAAGAGACAGGAGAAGAAAAATATCGTCTTGCAATCGATACCTTAATGCAGCAGCTGGCAGCCCATCCACGAACCAAGTGTGGGAACTTCTGGCATAAAAACAGATATCCGAATCAGATTTGGCTGGATGGTCTTTATATGGCACAACCATTTTATATGGCTAATGAAACGCAGTTTAATCAAAAGCAGGGTTATTATGATATTCTAAAACAGTTTGAAAATGTCCGAAAATATTTATTTAATGAAGAAAAGAAGCTTTACTATCATGCTTATGATGAAGCTAAGATACAGTATTGGGCAAACAAAGAAACTGGATTATCCCCGAATTTCTGGTTAAGGTCAATGGGGTGGTATCTCATGGCTCTGATTGATACCATGGAGGAAATGTCAAAGGAAATTTTTGAGCTTTATAAACGATTGGAAGAATTATTTAAAGAAGCAGTGAAGGGTATTCTACAATACCAGGAAAAAGAAAGTAAATTATTTTATCAAGTAATTGATAAAGCTGAGATAGATGGGAACTATTTAGAAACCTCCGGTTCTGCTATGATCGCATATGCACTCCTAAAAGCATGCAGAAATGGGGTACTTCTTAAAGAAAAATATCAGCCGGTCGGCGAAGAGATCCTCACACAGCTTGCAAAGCTTAAGCTTGTAGAGAAGGATGGCAAAATCCAGTTAAGCGGAATCTGCTCGGTTGCCGGATTGGGGCCTGGAAAAGACCGGGACGGAAGTGCCTTTTACTATTTGTCCGAGAAGGTAGTGTGCAATGATCCGAAGGGCGTGGGGCCTTTTATGATGGCGTATGCCCAGTGGCTGATGTTACGGGCAAGAAATGTATCATGTTAAGAAAAGAGGTTAGTGCGAAGAAAAAAACATCTTCGCACGGGAAGAAAGGAGTGGATATTAATATGGCAAAGAAGACAGGTTCTGCAACCGTCCAAGCTCGTCCTGACGGATATGGACTTAAAAAAACATTAAAAAGAAATATCGGATTTTTCTTCATCTTACCATGGCTTGTAGGATTTTTGATTTTCCGGTTATACCCTTTCATTTCCTCCTTGATTTATAGCTTTACGGATTTCCAGCTGTTTGATGGGGTAACCAAGGTCGGGTTTATGAACTATGAGGAAATCTTTACTTCCAAGAAAATCATGAAGGCATTCGGTGTGACCTTCAAATATGCTTTTATCACCGTACCTTTAAAATTAATTATTTCTTTATTTATCGCCTACATATTAAACTTTAAAATAAAAGGGGTCAATCTGTTCCGAACCGCTTACTATATCCCGTCCATACTGGGAGGCTCGGTGGCAATTGCGGTACTTTGGAAGGCGGTCTTTCGGGATGATGGTTTACTCAATACCGTTCTCGCATTTGTCGGGGTAAAGGGGCCGCAATGGCTCAGTGATCCCTCCTATGCCTTATTTATCATATGCTTATTGCGGGTCTGGCAATTTGGTTCCGCTATGGTGATTTTTCTGGCAGCCCTTAAAGGCGTTCCGCTAGACCTGTATGAAGCGGCTGCGATCGATGGTGCCGGCAAGGTAAGACGGTTTTTCAGTATTACGCTGCCTTTAATTACACCGGTAGTATTCTACAACATGGTTACTCAGCTTTGCCAGGCATTCCAGGAATTTAATGGGCCGTATATCATTACCCAGGGAGGACCGAGAAATTCCACGACCCTGATTTCACTGTTGATCTATAACAGTGCATTTCGGACCTATGAGATGGGAATGGCAAGCGCGATGGCATGGCTGATGTTTATTGTTCTTACGGTATTTACAGCGATCGCATTCATTAGTCAGAAGTACTGGGTATATTACTCAGATGACGAGGGGAGGTAGACGGCGATGTTATATGGAAAAAAGCGTGTTGCCAATACAATCATCCGGTATGTGATTCTGATCGTTGTAGGGATTATTATGATCTATCCTCTGCTGTGGATGGTCAGCGCAACCTTTAAATCGAATAACGAAATCTTCAGCGGAATTGGACTGATACCCAAAAAGGTTACCTTTGACGGATATAAAAATGCAATGAAGAGCTATGGCGGAGACATCAATATATTTAAAGCAATGCGAAATACCTATTCCTACGTTATCCCCAAGGTGGTCTTTACCGTAATTTCCTCCGTAGTGACGGCATATGGCTTCAGCAGGTTTGAGTTTAAGGGGAGAAATTTTCTGTTCGCAGTATTGATTTCAACCTTATTTTTACCGCAGGTTGTATTAAACGTACCACAATATGTACTATATAATCAGTTTGGCTGGATCGATTCAAAATATTACCTTCCGCTGATTGTGCCTACCCTGTTTGCCTCCGAGACCTATTTTGTATTCATGCTAATTCAGTTCATGCGGAATATCTCCAGGGAAATGGAGGAGGCGGCGCAAATTGACGGATGCAATACCCTGCAGATCTTAATCCGGATTATCTGCCCGATGCTAAAACCGGCAATGGTGTCCTGTGCGCTGTTCCAATTCATGTGGTCATCCAATGACTTTATGGGACCGTTATTGTATGTAAAGACACCGGCAAGGTATCCAGCTGCCATCTTTGTTAAATTGTCCATGGATGCAGACACCGGATTTGATTGGAACCGCGTTCTGGCAGTATCCTTAATTTCAATCCTTCCATCCCTTGTAGTATTCTTCCTCTCCCAGAACAGCTTTGTGGAAGGAATTACGGCGGGAAGCGTGAAGGGATGAGGGACGGAGTTTGGCATTGAAATCTTAGTTGAAAGTTATGCGGAACCAAAAAGATTGGTATAGAACGGAAAGGGCAGGTACCTATGGAGATCCGGCTGTTGTTTAAATCGGCAAGAAGTGCAGTAATTGAAATCGATGAGGGGGGAATCTATCATACAAGGGAATCTTATATGATTATGGTCAATGGGGAGACTTATGTACATACATGCAGGGTGATTACTTCGCTTTGGGGATTAAAGCCGGATAGTATCTATCATATTCAGGTGCAAGGCAACTCAGGTGATAGGAAGGAATTGAAGTTTCGGACAGAGAGGGAGTTTGTTACTCTGGATGTCCGGGAGTTTGGCGCAAAGGGAGACGGAAAGCGGGATGACACACTGCCGATCCAAGCGGCTATCATGGCATGCCCGAAGGATGGAAGAGTTCTGATACCAAAGGGAACCTATCGGGTCACAAGCATTTTCTTAAAGAGCGATCTACGTCTGGAGCTTGCGAAGAATGCCGTTCTGCTTGCCGAGACTATCCGCAGCAGGTATCCGGTATTCCCTGGATTAATCGAAAGCTATGATGAGACAGGGGAATATAATCTTGGTACCTGGGAGGGAAATCCGCTTCCCATGTTTACTGGAATCATAACCGGAATCAATGTGGAGAATGTGCTGCTTTATGGGGAAGGAACGGTTGACGGAAGGGCAGGAGAAGGGGATTGGTGGGAGAATCCGAAGATCATGCGGGGGGCCTTCCGACCAAGACTTCTTTTCCTAAACAAATGTAGTAATATCACAGTGCAGGGGATTCATTGGAAGAATAGTCCGGCATGGACAATCCACCCGTATTTTAGCACCAATTTAACATTTCTGGATCTGGATATCAATAATCCGGCGGATTCACCGAATACGGACGGTTTAAATCCGGAGTCCTGTAAGAGTGTTAAAATTACAGGCACTAAGTTTTCACTGGGGGATGACTGTATTGCAATTAAATCAGGCAAGATCTATATGGGTAGAAAATACAAAGTACCATGTGAAAATATTGAAATCCGCCAGTGCTACATGGAGAGAGGGCATGGAGCGGTAACCATAGGAAGTGAGATGGCAGCAGGGGTCTATCAAGTTCTGGTAAAGGACTGCATCTTTCAATCAACCGACCGGGGTTTACGGATCAAGACTCGCAGGGGCAGGGGCAAAGATGCCATCATTGATGGCATTGTCTTTGATCATATCCACATGAAGGAGGTCAAGACACCATTTGTAGTCAATTGCTTCTACTTCTGTGATCCGGATGGGAAGACAAGATATGTTCAGTCAAAGGAAACGTACCCGGTGGATGACCGGACACCAAGCATAAAAAAGCTGACCTTTACCAATATAATCTGCGAGGACTGCCATGTGGCAGCTGCATATTTCTACGGGCTGCCGGAACAGAAAATCGAAGAGGTGATTCTGGATCATGTTACGGTCACCTATGAAATACAGCCGGAGCCGGATGTACCCGCGATGACATGCGGTATCAAGCCCCGCATTAAGCAGGGAATATTTGCAGCGAATATAAAGAAGCTTTTCTTACGGGAGGTAAACATCCGCGGACAGATCGGAGAGGCATTGATATTACAACAGATCGACCAGGTGGACCGAGCGGGTTTTTGCCATAAGCGTGAAACAAAACTTTGATCGGTGAAGTAATTTGCAGGTTTAATCATTGAATGATATATTAATAAAACCAGAGTAAAGGAAACAAAACAAGAGGAAACAACATTAGAGTGAGATAGAGTAGATGGAGCAAGAGAAACCAGAGAAAGAGGGATCAGAGCAAAAGGAAATAGAGAAAGTGGAACCAGAGAAAGAGGAATCAGAGTAAGTGGAATTAGAGAAACAGGAATCGGAGCAAGAGAAACCAGAACAAGAGGGATCAGAGCAAAAGGAAATAGAGAAAGTGGAACCAGAGAAAGAGGAATCCAAGTAAGAAGAATCAGAGCAAGAGGAACCAGAGCAAGCGAAAGGACGGAGAATTGATGCAGATAGGAATTCGATTACACGATACCAAGCCGGTATCATTGGAAAACAGGTTACAGATTGTGAAAGAGCAGGGATTTACCTGTGCGCATGTGGCTTTATCGAAGGTGATTAAAGAATTTCCGGTAGATAGCGGTGCATTGACACCGGGACTTGCCATGTATTTGAAAAAATTATTTCATGATAAGGGAGTGGACTTAGCTGTACTTGGGTGCTACTTAAACCTGGCGCATCCGGATCCTGCTCAGCTTGATAAAATTAGGAAGACCTATCTTGCGCATATCCGTTTTGCATCAATTCTAGGCTGCGGGGTGGTCGGAACGGAGACGGGAGCCCCGAATGCGGAATATAAATTTGAACCTGCCTGCCGAAGCGAGGAAGCATTGAGATTATTTATTGAAAATCTACACCCGGTGGTTGCCTATGCGCAAACCATGGGGGTTATCCTGGCGATAGAACCGGTGTGTAACCATATCGTTTATGATGCACGAAGAGCGAAGCAGGTACTTGAGGAAATCGCATCCCCCAATCTACAGATTATCCTGGATCCGGTAAATTTACTTGGATTGCATAATTATAAGGATCGGGCGGAAGTGATAGAAGAAGCCATTGACCTTCTGGGAGATGATGTGGCAGTAATTCATATGAAGGATTTTATCATTCGGGATAATTCCCTGGTCTCGGTTGCTGCGGGATCCGGTGAATTGGATTATAAACCGATCATTGATTTTATCCATGAAAGAAAGCCCTTCATCCATTGTACTCTGGAGGATACCACTCCGGAAAATGCAGTAACGGCAAGAGAATATATCGAAAATATGTATCGAAATGTTACTATGCACAGCCATTTTGTGTCATAAACAACGTTCCAGCCCCAAATACTCTTTAACCCTTAACTATATTTATCATATCTTCAAATGCTAAAACTCCTTGAGGTTCCTTGAAAGATTAGTGTTTTTTAGCATTTTTCTGTTGTGTCTGTAATCGTTATGTGACATACTATACGCATGATATGAGGTGGTTTTTGTGGGAATTATTTATCAAAAAGACAATAAGTCCGACCAATACTCAAGCTGAAGGGGAATATCAAATGCCAAAAACAATGAAGGAAATGTGTTCCAAGATTCTTCGCCTATGGAGGAAAATTCTCTTTTCACTTTTATCACACAGCAGTATAAAATATAAGAATTAAATATACAGGAGGTTAAAATGCAACAATATCAATTCGAAAAAATCTACTCTCTTATGGGACGAGAATTTGGAAAAATAAAATCTGGACAAGAAGAGGCTCATGCACTGATGTTAATGCCTATAGAAAGCAATGCACTTAGAATTCATCGTATGTATCCTACCTCTAATAGCAGAAGACTTCGAGAAGCTATTGCCTTAGCTCTTTTCGACATTAAAGAACGATATTCCGGCGATAAGATTAATCTTGATTCCTTTCGAGATGATGATAACGCTCGGCTCGAAGAGGCAGTGCTTATGGCTTTTGATCCATTTACTAACGAAGAAGTGAAAGAAATAGTTTCGAGTCAAAGCACTCTGGATATTACGAATAAAACCATGCTTCATGATTATTATGCAGAACCCATCCGTTGTCTCTTACGGATAAAAGATTCCATTGACACCTGGGAGAAGCAAATGGGTTCCAACGGATACTTTGATTACATTGAACAATTCATGGGAGCCGAGATTAAAGGTAATGAAATGAAGTTTTCCATCTTAGCATCAGTGCAATAACGCTATAAAAAGAGCCTACTTAATTTTTATAAAACAGAGTAAGCTCTTTTTTCATGTATTAATTGCTTAGCCGGAAAATGTATCTGGCTGCTCACAGTATTACAATCTGGAGTTTGCGGCTCTTACTTTAACCTTTGCATTTGCGGGAATGGTAATAATTCGCTGCAGAGGCTTCCATATGATTACAGCAATACCAAAGTCGATCATGCTGTGAATTATGGAACCAAGCCCCACCAGACCAAGCACGGAGAAGAGGTAACCTTTCTCCTCGTAGGCGGTCATGCTGCCTCCCCAATAATAGAAGGTAACGACTGCTACCTCCGCGATTGCATGAATTAGGGCAATGATAAAGGAATATATCCCGGTGCTTTTTACGGAAAGAAGAATATTGTTATTCTTCTTTAATATAAAAGCGCCAAGGGAAGCAAATATGACATGCGTAAGTGCTCTTAATACAATTATTATGGGTGTACCGGATACTAAAAATCCTAGACTGGTTAAAAGGGCTACCGAAATTGCAACGGATGGTGAAATGAACATGGCAATAAATACGGGTACATGGCTGGCTAGCGTGAAGGAAGCCGGCTCCAAAACAAACTTTGGAGCAAACATTGGAATAATAATACCGATTGCACAGAGCAATCCGGCAATGGTCATGGTTTTGATTTTAGTTTCCGTTTTCATAGATATCCTACCTTCCTTTTGGTGTGTTCATATAGAAAACAGCAGTATTGATAGCTGTCTTGTCAGCTGTATATTATAAGGTAAAGTTCGCATTTTGTCAATAGGATTTAATTGTGAAAAGCCAATTTACAAAATTAACTTTGTCAATTGGAACAATTTATGCAAATAGAAGAAAGCAAAAAAAGATCAATGATCTTCCAGCATACAGATCGAAAGACATATCCTTTCTTTTACATGTCATAATCGTTCGAAACGGCTCGATTATTCGTATAAAAAAAGCAGTCTATCGGTGTATTACAGGAAGGTCATTGACCGGAATAAACATTTGTATTATTAATTTGAAGGTCAAAAGCCAATCTATAAAATTAACTTCATTAATTCGCACAATTTATGTATTGCTGAGTAATTTAAAACCTATTTCATTATATATTAACCCGTCCGTCCGAACGGTTGGCATCGATCTTTTCTGTTTCCATATGGAAGCGAATATAATAAGCAGCAAAAAGAGTAACCAAAAATCCTAAGAAATTAAGTACCTGCTGGGCATAGATCTTGCTTCCGAATAATATCAGGTTTGATTTTTGCAGATGGTCAAGAATGTTTCCTCCGAGGATGGATACGAAAAATCCCAGCACACCGGATACCGATGAGGTGATGGTCAGCCAGGTCATCCGCTTATCGCTTCGGAAGAAATCCAATTGTATGCCAAAGAGCCCGATACCTATGAAAGACCATGCGGTTGCGGAAAAGAAGGTACCGATGATCGTCATGAGATAAGCGTTGCCCGGTACGGTCAGTGCCAGGATCAGAAAGTTAAGACCCAGGCAAAGCAGGGAGTAACGCAGCATTCTCGCCATACCGAACCGGTCAGCCAAACGTCCCAGCTTTGGCGTAATAAAGATTCGATATAAATTTGCAATAAAAGCAATTACCATAATAAAGGTGTAGGGTAGGGACAAATCTTTGATCTGATAGCTGGAGTTAAACGGTGCGCAGATAAAGAAGGAAAAGGTATAGATACACTGGATGGTAAATGCCTTTCGAAATTTCCGATTTCTAAGGGCTTCCTTTATTTCCTGCCAGATACTTAAGCCTTCCGTACTAGCTGCGATTTCGCTCTGCATGGCTTTTTTTGCCAAGCGGCCGTGCATTTCCTTCCCGTTTTCATTGACATAGGAGACTCTGGGTTCCTTCATGTTCGAAAGACAGATGACATTGAGCATAGTTAGTAGAAAGATCATTATACTGATTAGGATAAATCCAGTTACAATATTTTGGTCAGTAAAGAAATCCAGAATGATTCCCGCCAGAAGCATCGTGGTTGATACGACAAATACGGCTACGGAATCCTTGATCGAGAAATATTTACCGCGGAGTCGGCTGGGTACCAGGCTTGCGATCCAGTCCTGTGATGCTGGAAGCCCGATTTGCACAAAAATCTGACCGACAAAATAAAGGAGGACAATGATAATTCCTTTCATAGAGCTGCTGATGGCAAGCAGCGGTATCAGGTAAATTACAGAAAAAAGAATTCTCTGCAATGATGTAATACATACTAAAAACTTGTACTTTTTAAGACGTTTGAAAAAGTTAATAAGGAACAGCTGGGAGAGTGCTGCCAAGCTGACCAAAGAAGAAATGATTCCGATATTTGCATCCGAGATTCCGCAATAGGACATTAACGATGCGAAAAACGTACCGCCGACTAGCTGCGCTATGGTCTGCGTGGCGGTATCCGCCGTAGTATAGTAAATGCGGCTCCTTTTATAGTCTTCTTTTGTTTCGGGCAGAGCCATATAATAGATCCTTCTTATCTGACCCATCAGATATCTATGTATATACATTTTATTATTCCGCATTACCCTAATACCTCCGTATTAATCAAAGTTCTTCATAGAATTCGAATCTAAGGATTGCAATTGCCATATCCCTAACATTATAACATGTAGAATACATTCTATGTATAACTTAATACAGGAATATCAATGAAATGTAAAGTTGTTTTTTATGGAAATTTTTATCGTATAGGATTTGAGTGCCAAAAACTATCCTAGCAAATCGGCTTCGTCAATTTGCATAAACCAATGGAATATTTAAGTAATAGGAAATAATATTTTAATTTGCAACTGTTTGAAGTCGTTGGTACTTAGACCCACGTATTTTGTGGTCTTATGTACCATTACGTACTTCAATCCAAGTATTGCGTTTTTTGCAATGCTTGGCGAAACTGTGTGTTGCGAATGAAATTTGTTTTATGTGAATTGGAATCTTCCTGAGAACTGCAATTTGACTGCTTTCTATGTTTTTATATTACCAGCAAATGGGCTACTGAATTCGTCTTGAATGAATATCTGCGATATATTATAATAATTGAACCGGTATGAGTGCTATAGATCCTATCGATTATGTACCATAATAAGATCGTATCTATCAGCTTGGCTAAGATCGGCTGACATGGCAAAATACCGAGGTTTTGCAATTGCCGATACATAAAGAATAGGAAAGAGGATTTCGATTGATAATACATAATGAAAATTTTAATATAGAACAGATTGCCGATTCCGGGCAATGCTTTCGGATGAATAAAATCGGGCAGGATAAATTCAGTGTGATTGCTTACGGCAGATATTTGGAACTGACGCAGATCGATGAGGAAACGGTAGATTTTGGCTGTGAGGAAGAGGAATTTCATAAGATTTGGGAGAAATATTTTGATCTGACCTATGATTACAAGGAAATCGTTGATCATTTACTTGGCGGGGAAGATGATTTTTTAAAAAAGGCAGCGGAATATGGCAGAGGAATTCGAATATTAAAGCAGGAGCCTTTTGAGGCATTAATCAGCTTTATTATTTCACAAAATAAAAATATTCCGGCAATCAAAACCTGCATTGAGGCGATTTGCAAAAAATATGGTGAAAAAAAGATGGGCGGTGAATGCGGATCGGTGGAATATTACACCTTTCCAGGACCGGAGATACTTGCTAAAGCGAGTAAGGAGGATTTACGAGAACTTAAGACCGGTTATCGGGACGATTATATTATCAGCGCGGCAAAAGCGGTATTTTATGGAGAGTTAGATCTAAAGAATCTGACAGAAGGCACCCAGGAAGAAGCGGTAAAGGCTCTTCTCGAAATCCATGGGGTCGGAAATAAGGTGGCAAATTGCGTGTCCCTCTATGGACTCCATCATATAGAAGCATTTCCGATAGATGTATGGATCAAAAAGGTATTAAAAGAAATTTACAATGATAATTTTGCTTTAGAACGATACCAAGGGTACGCAGGAATTGTACAGCAATATATGTTTTATTATATGCGCCATCTACAAGGAGCCGTCGTAGAATAGCAATACTTTTCAGAATAACGAGAGGCGGTTGCGGAAAAACTAAATTACGATAAGGAAATTTTTTATCGGAGTGATGGACTGGAAAGGTGGAAGAGCATGTATCGTGGAAATGGTGAAAATAACAAAAATAACGAGCAAATTCAAGGGTTTGAAAATGAACGGAGAATGGATCATTTTCGAAATATAGTTGAAAAACAAACCCGTACGGAACGACATCTTGAGGAATACGGTGATATTCCAAGATCCCAGGAGAATCTAGAGCATGTACAGAAGCTGCAGCAGAAGCGGGAAAATGAGATTCAAAACCTGAAGGAGCTTATTGTTCATGGGGAACGGGATAGCAAAAATCAATTGGAAAATACCGAGAAACGTTTCCTCTATACGGAAGGGTATCTAAATCATAATGCGGATTATATGGATCAGGAAACCTTTCAGAACACGAAAGAGAAGCAGGAGCGCCGTAAAGAGCAAATCGATGATCTAAGCTGAATAATGGTGGAGTGCATAAGTCCGGGTTGTTGCATTTGTTTTGCAGCAGCCCTATATTTTCGTATAGGAAATTGCATCCTATACGAAAATAAACGCTCCGTTAAGGGTGCGCACTCACGCGTAAGGTATTTATTTACC
The DNA here is from genome assembly GCA_015057615.1 of Lachnospiraceae bacterium. GTDB lineage: Bacteria > Bacillota > Clostridia > Lachnospirales > Lachnospiraceae > Mobilitalea. Next base: position 23,293 of record SVEA01000031.1, read on the forward strand.
TGCGGAAGAACGCGCTCGGCGCGAGAGTTTACCGAGGCAAACTCTTTGCTACTTGCATATTTGATCGTTAATCTGGAAAAATAAATTTATTAGGGATGATGAAAGAGGAGGTTTCCATTATGACAGATATGAAAGGGAAGTGGGCTTTCATTACCGGTGCCAGCAGGGGAATCGGTTATCAGATCGCCATCTTTATGGCTAAGCGGGGCTGTAACCTTGTACTTCACAGCCGAAGTCTGGCACATACGGAGAAGGTGCTGGATGAAGTGAAAAAGTTAGGAGTTCAGGCATATGCGGTTCAGGCGGAGCTTTCTGACCGAAATGCAATCAATCGTATGCTGGATGAGATAGAAGAGCAGGGAATCCAAATTGATATCCTCTTTAATAATGCAGGCGTACAGGTTGCATATCGTAAGGATTATATTAAGACACCGGTGGAGGATTTCACACAGAGCTTTATGATCAATACGATAGCACCAGCTATGATCTGCTATCGGCTGCTTCCAAGGATGATTGAGAAAGGCTTTGGCCGTATCATTAACACGACCAGCGGAATTCAAAAGGAACCAGAGCAGGCAGGATATTCCGCAAGCAAAGCTGCTCTTGATAAATTTACAAAGGATCTCGGTTCCAGACTGGAGGGGACAGATGTCATGATAAATCTATCGGATCCCGGCTGGTGCAGAACGGATCTGGGCGGACCGCATGCTCCGAATTCCATCGAAAGCTGTATTCCAGGCAGCGTGGTCGGGGCTTTCGCGGATGATAGGAGAAGCGGCAGGTTATTAAGTGCGCAGGCGTTTGCAGGGATGACGCTGGAGGATGCGGTAAAGAAAGCCTATACCATGGAGTAAATATATCAGTACCCCTCTCTACGGCGTTCCTCCCGCAGGGCACGGCGCCTGGCCCCTGCCTCCCATTCTGCTTTTTCGGACTCTGTTTCAACAATCAATCGAGGTACTTCGGCAGGCTTCCCGTTTTTATCAAGAGCAACCAGTACCAGGTAGGCGCGGTTTACTACCTTACGCATTCCGGCCAAATCTTCTACGTAGGTATCCACTCGGACTTCCATGGAGGTTTTTCCTACATAGGTTATTTTTCCGATCAGTACCAATGTATTATTAATAAAAGCACCTGCTTTAAACTGAAGATTATCGATTGCTGCCGTAGTAACATTGCAGCCAGAATGGCGGCGGGCAACAACCGATGCCACAACGTCGATCCATTCCACCAGCTGTCCGCCGAAGAGCCGGTCCTGTCCGTTGATATGGATCGGCATAATAACTTGGATCTGTTCGGTAATAGAATCTTTCACGCGCTTTGCTTCCATAAAGGCTTCCTTTCGTAATAGATCATATATAGATCATTGTATAGTATTTCACAAATATAGCTCTATTTTATACGCATCAACGAGAATTGGCAAGGAATTGCAGTAAAGAAATTCGGTCAGGTTACTGTTCCCACCCACCATGTATACCATGTTATGATTTCGTCAAATGTATCCGAATCGGAGACGCTTTCGCTTAAGATTTATTACGTAGCGGTACATAAGACCCCAAAATACGGAGCCAAAGTACCAACGAATGCAAATACTCCTGATCGGATATCATTTGCCGAAATCATAGGATAGACTTTGCCCATGTGTGAACAGTAACTCGGTGGGAAATTGTATCTGGAATACGATTTGGCTCCAGCTTACAAAATTTGTATAATTTTTTGTACAAATTTATCCGAAAGTAAATTGACGCATTCCATTTTTATGGTATAATGAAAAAGAATTGAAATATATTTGTAAAATTTTATATATGGAAAGGATGATCTGAAGATGGCATTAGTGACAACGAAAGAAATGTTCCAGAAAGCATATGCTGGTGGTTATGCGATCGGAGCATTTAATGTTAACAATATGGAAATCGTTCAAGGTATTATGGAAGCGGCAGGAGAGGAGAAGGCTCCTGTAATATTACAGGTATCTGCCGGAGCAAGAAAATATGCAAAGCATGCATATCTTGTTAATTTAGTTAAGGCAGCTTTAGAGTATTCAGATATTCCGGTTGCTCTTCACTTGGATCATGGTGCAGACTTCGAAATCTGCAAGGCATGTATTGATGGCGGATTTACCTCCGTTATGATTGACGGTTCCCATCATAGCTTTGACGAGAACATAGCATTAACAAAGAAAGTTGTAGAATACGCACATGCACATGGCGTTGTTGTGGAAGGCGAACTTGGCAGATTGGCAGGAATTGAGGATGATGTAAAGGTTTCCTCAGTAGATGCTTCCTACACAAGACCGGATGAAGTAGAGGAATTCGTTAACCGTACCGGTGTTGATTCCTTAGCAATTGCAATCGGAACAAGCCACGGAGCATACAAATTTAAACCAGGTCAGAAACCGCAGCTTCGTTTCGACATTCTGGAAGAAGTAGAGAAGAGACTTCCGAACTTCCCGATCGTATTACATGGAGCTTCCTCCGTATCTCAGGAATTTGTTAAGATCATCAACGAAAATGGCGGTAAATTAGACGATGCCATCGGTATTCCGGAAGATATGTTAAGACAGGCAGCAAAATTGGCAGTATGTAAGATCAATATTGACTCCGACTTAAGACTTGCATTTACTGCAGGAATTAGAAAATACATGAATGAGAATCCGGGTCATTTTGATCCCAGACAGTATCTGACACCTGCAAGAGATAACATCAAGACTTTGGTAAGACATAAGATTGTAAATGTTCTTGGATGTGCAGGCGCTGCTGAGAAATAAAAATACAACGATTTATCGTTAATAAAAGTATCCTTTTGTGGATAAATAGTTTGAAAAAAAGGATTGCTGTGGAGAAGTATCTCACCGGCAATCTTTTTTGTCGTATAGGATTTGTATCCTATACGACAAACTTTCTGTTTCATGTGGTTTCCTGTATGATATCAACGAGTGCTGGGGGATGGAGCGGAGCACTGAAGATAAAGCCTTGAATCATATCACATTTTTGCATCTTAAGAAGCAAAAGCTGGTTTCCGTCCTCGACGCCCTCTGCAACTACCTGGATATTTAGATTGTGCGCCAGGTTGATGATGGTTTCTGCAATATGGGAATCCTTATCGTTAAAGCAAATGTTATCAATAAAGGATTTATCGATCTTTAGCGTGTTGATTGGTAGCTTTGTTAAATAGTTCAAAGAGGAATACCCGGTGCCGAAATCGTCCAGGGAGATCTTTACTCCCAGGTGTTGAAGTGCGGTCAATAATTCCATCGCATCGGTAATCGAAGATACCAGAGTGGTTTCGGTTATTTCCAGCTCCAGATACTGCGGCGGAAGTCCAGTCTCTGCGAGGATATCGGAGAGTACCGTTACAAAATTCGGCTGGTTTAATTGGACGGAGGATATATTGACCGATAGGGTACAGGGACCGATTCCCTGGTCAAGTAAGCCCTTGTTAAAGCTGCATGCCTCCCATAGCAGCCAACCGCTTAGCTCGATGATTAATCCCGTTTCTTCGGCAATCGGTATAAATTCGGAGGGAGACAGGCTGCCAAGACGCTCGCTTTTAATTCTCATCAAAGCCTCATAGCCGATGACTTCGTTCTTTTGTAGATTTAGTAAGGGCTGATACTGGATATAGATTTCGTTATTATCAATTGCATTACGCAGTATATCAATAATTAAGGTATTTCGATTCAGCTCCTCCTCCATTTTCGAATTGAAAAGAGTATATTTGTTCTTCCCGGTGTCCTTGGATTTGTACATGGCGATATCGGCATTTTTAATCAAGGTGTTGGAAGTGATACCATTGTCCGGATAGATGGCGATTCCAATGCTCATTGAGACATAGACGATTTCACCGTTAAGGGCAAGGGGATTGGAGAAAAAATTAATAATCTGGGAAGCGAAAGCCTCCGCCTTTTCCCTGGACATGACATTTTCGATAAAGATCAGAAACTCATCTCCACCGGCTCTTGCAAGCATTCCCCGGTCACCTAGGAAAGAGGACAGCTTTTGCGAGGTCATAACAAGCAAAGCATCGCCGTATTCATGTCCCATGGTATCGTTTACCGTCTTAAAGTTATCCAGGTCAACAAAATAAACAGCATGGTTCTGCCGGCTAAGTGTATCAGAAGTAAGGATGGCATTCACATAATCCAAGAAGGCAAGCTTATTCGGTAAGCCAGTCAGGATATCGTGGTAAGCCAGAAATTCGATATGATCATAATTGGAACGAAGCTGTTCCTCATTGGATAACAATTCCTCATGCATCGAGGAGAGATCCTCATAATTTGTTCGGATGATATGCAGCATTTTGTTAAAATTCTTCGATAATTCTCCCAGCTCATTCTTGCTTTTTATATTTGATTGAACCGTCAGGTTACCGTCTGCGGCTATCCGCATGGCATCCCGCAGCTCGATAATCGGTTCCGTTAATCTCTTAGCAAGAAAATTGGCGATAAAGATAAACAATATCAAAAGTATGGTACAGATAAGAAAAAGCAGACCCAGCATGATTTCGGTAATGGAGCGAATCTCGGGCAGGTCCTGTTTGACCAGTAAAACCCAGTTAAGCTGTGGGATAATGCTGTAACCATACGCCTGATCGATACCATCGAGAGTATGCTCAAAGTAACCGTTTGCCTTCATCAGGCGCTTCCTATAATTATTTACCAGGCCGGATAACATTTCCGAAGAAAGGCTTGTCCCGATTAAGGAAGTGTCCCGGTGATAGAGGATGGTTCCGTTCTCATCGAGTAATATGCCAAAGCCGGTATTCCCAATGGATATGGTACCAATGAAATCCTCAAAATAGGAGATGTTAAGAGTGCTGACAATGTAACCAATGTTTTTTTGCTCCGTTAGGCTGTAGATTGGTGTACCGATATCAAAGGTATAGGCGGTTGTATCGTCCTCTGCGGAAGAGGTTACGCCGCCGACACCGATGGCGTCTTCTCCGGTGGTGATCATATAGAGCAGGGTAAGATTATCGTCTGCCTTATTGCCGATAAGAGAGTAATCGGTACAGGCAATCAATTCTTTACGGGAATTGTATACGGAGATCCTTTGACAGGAAGGATAACGTTTCTTTCGATCCTGCAGTAACAGATATACGGGGTTGGGTGAAATGGTATCCTGATTCGTGCTTTGCTTTGCCAGCTGCAAAATATCATCTTGCAGCGCCAATAAAGAAACCTCGGTTATCTGGGTTTCCAGCATTGCTTCCAAGCCGGCTTTATTCGTTTCAGCAATTTTTTGCAGGTTCTGTGTTTGTATGGTGATTAACCGCTTGTTCAGCAGACCGTGAACAAGTAAGGAAATGAAGATAAGCGGAATCATCGATGAAAGTATCAATAGAATTCTTAAAGATCTCTTTATAGACATAAGACTACCCCTCCCCCGTTTATAGTCATACATTTACTTTATTCTACCAATTATACCTAAATATTTCAATCTATTTTAAAATTTATCCTCATGAAAAACACGATTAAAACGAGGTGGATAAGAAATAGAAGTGCTAATAAGATAAGGCATTTATCACATGAATATCCCAGACAAAAGTTTACCTAGCTTATGTTGTGTGGTTATCATAATTGGTTACAAAAGTATGTTATTTATATAATCGGAATGGGGATTGATCGACAAGGATCATTTGTGCTATAATAAATTGTATAAGTATGTAATAGAATGGGAGGGAATTTAGTGGAAACAAATAATTTGGTTTTAAATAGATTCTTTACCCAAAATGTTTTTCAAGAGCTTATTAATAACAATGAAAATACTACATATGGGACAATAGTTCGACGATATGCCTCGGATGCTAATGGAAAAAATAATGGTGAAATTATTAGTAAAATATATAACTTTATGTCAAAGTCTTACCGTAATGAGTATTTTTTTCAAAATACCCTACTTAATAAGCTGCTTTTGGGTAGACATAGTGTTAATACAACAACCGCATTAACGCAGATACCAATAGGAAAATCGAAGGCTGATTTTATTCTTATTAATGGAAAAGCGGTTGTATATGAAATTAAATCGGAACTCGACAGCTTTGAAAGGCTTAATACACAGCTTAGAGATTACTATAAAGCGTTTAGTCATGTATGTGTGGTAACATCTGAAAGTAATTTTGATAAGTTATTTAATATTTTGTATGGTACGCCTGTGGGTATTTGCGTATTAACTAAACGCGATACAATAAGCAAATCATTAAAAAAGGATATGATTGAAGATAATTCAAGGTTAGATTATCTATCTATCTTTAAAGTTTTGCATAAAAGTGAGTATGAAAGCATTATCAAACAATACTTCGGGAAATTACCGATAACATCACAAGTGTTTTATTATGACGAATGCTTTTCTATGTTTTCGCAAATACCAATTTGGGAAGCCTATGCGATGTTTATAGAGCAATTAAAAAAGAGAAACCATATTGTACGAAGTAAAATTGAAAAAGTTCCTTATGAGTTAAAATCTCTAATATACTTTTCTAGTCCTTCATCACAAGATCTTATTAACTTAGATAACTTTTTAAAAAACAAATTTAGGGGGTAGTGATGTGTATCTTTCATGTTTTCGAGGTAGACAATACGAGCTATTAGCTTTACGCGAATTAGCAACAAATGATCTTTTAGGGGATTATGTGCTTCCTGTTATTGAGCCTGTGAAATTATCCCCAACATTGGTAAAAACTATTTCAGAGTATATTCGAGTTAAGCACCAAGTGGCTGTAATTAGGAATCCAATTGTTGGATCTTTTATGAAAGATTTGAAAGAAGCAAAGATCGAATCGAGAGAAGAAACGTATAAAAAGGAGTTTCAACAGCTTTATAATAATGATATTGTTGTGAAGTCTATTATTATGCAAAAGAATGCTCCCTCATTGTTAGCACATTGGGGTAAAAATGGCATTCCAAAACAAGATTTGTTGGTAATCAATACAGAACGTGATTTTCTTGACTTATTCGAACAAGAATTTGTGGGCATTAATCCTTGTTACGCTCTTATTCCTGAGGAAAGAACATTTCAACGCAGGATTAAGCACAACTGTGTTATTTTAGAGGATAGATTTAAAAAGCAAAGCCGAAATGTGGATTATCAGGATATAGAGGATGAGTTTTTTTCTGAGGATCATTTATATTATAAAGATTATGGACTTAAAGGCTTTGCAGATTATTCTGTTATTGGAAAAAACTATCAGGAAACTGGTTTTGCACCTTATGCAGTAGTTATTCACATTGTTTACTTTGCAGCGGACAAAACCCTTAGAATAAAGCATTTTGTATCAGACTCAAACGAGGATATTTATAATCCTGCAAAAAAATTTTATCAAGCAGTATCGAAATTGAATAAATGGTATCGCGCTAATCCTTTTACACCTACGCTTGGTTTGGCAACCTTATTAGAACATTATGAGAATAAAACATATCCTGGACTTGGAAGTATAAAAAAACTTTCAATTATGCACCATTTGGAGCTTATGGGAAAATATCTTAGCGAGGGAAAGTAGTATGAACTGTTGTGTAAGATGCTTTAATGATGCCGAAATTATTGACATTATTAAAAACAAAAAAACTAAAGGGAATTGCGATTTTTGCGGAAGTAAAAATGTGTATGTATATCATCTTGATAGTGATTCTGTATTATCCGATATGTTTGGCGAATTGTTGGACATATATACTGCTGTATCTGGTCTTCCCAATACTTTTCCAAAAGAAAATATGGATTTACTAAAAAATATTTTTTATAGCAAATGGTCGATTTTCAACTTAGAACCAGATTGCATTTATCGTTTGATTACTTCCATTTGCCACGAAAAATATTCTGATCAACCTGAATTATTTGATAATCCTGTAGGAATATTAGAAAGTCAAAACAAAGATTATCTAGATGAGTTTTCTGTTATTAGAGGTTACCAATGGGAGGACTTTACTGAGGCTATAAAGTGTGTAAACAGATTTCACACGGATTATATCAATAAGAATGTGTTGGATTTGTTTATCCGCTGTGTTCAAAAGCCTTATAAAGCAGGTAAAACCTTTTATAGGGCGCGTATATGCACAGATGAAAGAGGTTTCCCTAAAACTGAAATGGGGGCGCCACCCATGCAACTTGCATCAGCGGGGCGTGTAAATCCTATTGGGATAAGTGTATTGTATTTAGCTGATTCAATCCCAACAACGCTGCATGAAATACGCGCTGGTGTTTTCGATTATATTACTGTTGGCAGCTTTAAGCTGAAAAAGAATATTGAAATAATTGATTTTACCAATTTAAACAGAATAAGTCCATTCATCGCAAATAATGTTATGGGCATCCCCTATGTCCAACATGCAATTAATATTGAACATTTAAAATTAATTAGCCAAGAGATTGCCAAACCATTAAGACGCCATGATAGCACATTAGATTACTTACCGACACAGTATATTAGTGACTATATAAAAAGCGAAGATTATGATGGTGTTGAATATATTAGTACAATGTGCAAAGATGGTTATAATCTGGCTGTTTTTGATGAAAGTGTTTTTAAATGTACTAAAACAAAGGTGTATGATATAAAATCTTTATCTTATACATATGATTTGATAAATTAAGATACATTATCGCGTGGCAGGAGAAATCCTGCCGTTTTTAGTAGGGACTTTTTAAAAAAGTTATATCGGTGAATTACAATTGCTTCTAGTACTTACATAGAAAAATATTTTAATATATAAAACATTCCAATTATAAGCAAATAGCAAAAAAATTCCGAAGGCCAGACTTTCCTAAGCATTAATCCATTTCATGGATTTAATTCTTTAACTTCCAGCTATTGATTTGACATAAAAACTCTTTCTGTTTCGGATGGTAAAATTTGTTTTATAGAAATAGTAATATTTATTTTCCAATTTACAATGAATAGCTAAGAAAATATATTTTAGTTGAAAAAGTAGGATATTAAGGGTATACTTGTAATGGTATATATTTGTGTATGTAGACATTTATATACAGAGACTTTTGTATATAGAAGACATTTGTAATGGTAGATTCTTGGCATGAAAAGAAAGGCGTAAGGAAATAATGTATAGACTAATCGCACGAGATCATAATGCAAAGAGCGGTGAATTTGTAACACCTCATGGAACGATACAGACTCCGGTATTTATGAATGTAGGTACGGCAGCAGCAATTAAAGGTGCGGTATCGACAAGGGATCTTCAGGAGATCGGAACCCAGGTAGAGCTTTCCAATACCTATCACCTGCATGTAAGACCGGGGGATAAGGTGGTAAAGCAATTGGGCGGACTTCATAAGTTCATGGTATGGGACAAGCCGATACTTACAGACTCCGGTGGCTTTCAGGTATTTTCTCTAGCGAAACTTCGGAAAATACAGGAGGAAGGGATTTATTTTAATTCCCATATTGACGGCAGGAAGATATTCATGGGACCTGAGGAAAGTATGCAGATTCAATCGAATCTTGCCTCTACGATTGCAATGGCATTTGATGAGTGCCCACCCCATCCTGCAACGAGAGAGTATATGCAGAATTCCGTAGACAGAACCACCCGGTGGCTGAAACGTTGTCGAACCGAGCTGACACGGCTCAATCATCTGGAGGATACCATCAATAAGGAGCAGATGCTCTTTGGCATCAATCAAGGTGGGACCTTTGCGGATATCCGGATCGAGCATGCCAAGGTTATTTCTGACATGGATTTGGATGGCTATGCGATCGGAGGTCTTGCGGTAGGGGAAACCCATGCCCAGATGTATCATATTATTGAGGAAACGGTTCCCTTTCTTCCATTGGAGAAACCGGTATATTTGATGGGTGTCGGTACGCCGGAGAATATATTGGAAGCAGTGGAGCGTGGAGTAGATTTCTTTGACTGCGTGTATCCTTCCCGAAACGGCAGACATGGTCATGCTTATACCAATCATGGCAAGATGAATTTACTGAATGCAAAGTATGAATTGGACGAGCGTCCTTTGGATAAGGAATGCGGCTGCCCGACTTGCAGGATGTACAGCCGGGCCTATATCCGGCACTTACTGAAGGCAAAGGAAATGCTAGGGATGCGTCTTCTGGTTCTTCACAATCTGTATTTCTATAACCATATGATGGAGGAAATACGGGAAGCGATACGGGATCATCGCTATCAGGAATATAAGAAGAACAAATTAGAAGGATTTGTTAGGAGCGAAGATTAAATGCGAATAACATTGAATTATAGAAAACATTTTTAGGAGGAATTATAAATGAGTAATTTTATTCTTTTAGCAGATGCTGCGGCAGCAGAACAGGGTTCAACTACCGGAGGCGTGATAATGATTATAGTGCAGGTAGCAATTCTTGGACTTTTGCTTTATTTTATGATGATCCGTCCGCAGAAGAAGCAGCAGAAACAGCTGGAAGCACTGCTTTCGACTCTGGCAGCAGGGGATAGCGTATTAACGACGAGCGGTTTCTATGGTGTGGTTATCGATGTAATGGAGGATGTCGTGATCGTTGAGTTTGGTAACAACAAGAATTGTAGAATTCCCATGAAGAAGTCTGCTATTGTTGAGCTTGAGAAGCCCAATGCAGAGAAAAACGCATAAATAATACAATATTATAGAAATGATGCTAAGAGTGCATAAGCCATCTTAAATTTTTTATTGCTTTGTACAAATTGAAGAAGCTGATTTGCTAGGAAGGCTTTTGACTCTCGAATTATTCATATCGTATATAAATATCCGTAAGAAATTGATATTAGAAACCAGAATATCAGTTGCTTACGGATATTTTTTAATCCTATTTACGCTCCTTGTCTATATAACTTATGTGACTACTCATAGCATCCTATTTTAGAGGAAAGCAAAAACTTGGATAGGGAAGGGAAAGGTTAATTAAAGTCAGAACGAGGAAGAAATCCGTCCGCAATGATTACGATAAATAGATATCGAAAATGAGATACAGAAAAAAGTCATATATAAAATACGTATATAATAGGAAAGAACTCTGACGAAAGGTGGTAAATATGGATGAATTATGCAGTAAATATATGCGGTTAAAGGTTATGTGATGAACTTAACGCTTACGGATATGTACTCAAACGATACAGGCGGCTCCGGATCAATCCGAAACTTCTGTAAGTTTGAGGGGGAGATATTACCTGCCGGGGCTTACCTGGGGGCTTTCATTATTGGCTGTAACTGCCTTCCTTCCAGTGCTTCCTTGGCAGTCGGAAGAATTAAATCAAAATGAGCAACCATGGAGTGCGGTTTCTTTTGGTAATTATCCTGCCCGAACGGTACAAAATAGAAGTCCTTTGCATTTAGTAAAAGTCCGATGTTTTTTAGATTGGCACCGAGGGCATCGTTGGTTGCGATTGCTAAGACGACCGGCTTGACATTTCGCAGGTGGCCTTTCACTGTCATAAGCACGGGGGAGTCGGTAATACCGTTCGCCAGCTTTGCAAGCGTATTCCCCGTGCAGGGAGCTACAATGACAATATCCAGAAATCCTTTGGGACCAAACGGTTCGGCATCGGCGATTGTCGTTACCGGATCGATTCCCGTCAGCTCTTTTGCTTTTTTCAGAAAGTCCTTTGCTTTCCCGAAGCGGCTGTCGGTCTTCTTTGCCCGGTCAGAAAAAATCGGGTATACCTTGGCTCCTTCTTTTATTAGCTTCTCCATTTCTTTAAATACATCTTCATAAGTGCAAAATGATCCGGTGAGGGCGAAGCCCACATTTTTACCTTCTAGGGTCATTTAATCACTTCTCTCTTTTAAGATATGCAAGAATTTCAGTAACAAGAATGTTGGCGGATGCTCTGGCTGCTATTTTTCCCGGAAGGCCGAGGCACAGCTTGGCATTAATATCATGGCTTTTTGCATAATTAAAGTCAACTCCGCCGGGAGCGGAAGCAATATCGATTATGGTAACGGACGGATCTACAAGCTCCAGGCAGTCCCGGTCAAGGATCGGGGCGGGAATGGTATTAAAGATAAAAACGAAGGAAGGCAGGATGCATTTTAAATTCTCTATAAGAACGGTTCCGTGGCCGGCTGCTTCGGCGTCAGCCAAAGCTTTTTTAGAACGGGCAGCGACTGTGACACGTGCATCCAAGCCTTTCAGCTTCTGGGCAAGAACTTTTGCACATCGGCCGTATCCGAGTACCAGGCAATTGCTGTCATGGAGATTGCGGTCACTGGAGGCAATGGCTTCCATAATGGTACCTTCCGCAGTTGCGATGGCATTTTTTATGGTAATTACTTCATCCAGCATCAGATCATAAAATGGAATCTGCTTGGAATTACAAAGCTCCAGTAAAGGCGCGGGAATATTCCCTCCGATGAGAATATGATGGCTTTTTAAAAGATAAGCCACATGAGCAATCGTAAGATCAGAGGCTTCATTATTTGCCGTGATGGTAATCTGATCCCTGGTCATTGGTATCGGGCCGATCAATACGCTGCTCCTTTCAAATAAATCATGTAAGGTTAGGACTGTGCTGCAATTTTCGTGGGTTACCGTTTTAGCAAGACCATAGACAGCCACCTTGCAGCCCTTCTGCAGGAAGGCTTCTGTCATGTAGACCTGGCGGAGATCACCGCCAAAAATACCATAATCAAATTGACTCGACATACGCTTCACTCCTTTACCCCATATTATATGTTTCATACAGCATATCTGTGCCTGCATCATCCATCGCAACAGGTTGTATCTTATCGGCTTCCATCTTATGTTACGGTTCACACATGGGCAAAGTCTATAATATGATTTCGCCAAATGATATCCGACAAGGAGTATTTGCATTCGTTGGTACTTTGGCTCCGTATTTTGGAGCCCTATGTACCATTACGTAATGCAATTAAGCGAAAGCGTCTCCGATTCGGATACATTTGATGAAATTATATTAAGTAATATATGGTAAAACTATATCAGTTTAAAGCTTTAAAGGGAAATGAATTTATCACTGCAATACAATAAAATTTTTTGCTTTAATGTATTGACTTATCATTTTTTTTGTTATATTATATTACTCATAATTAAGATATACTAAGGAAGTATACATAACGTACTTCCTTTTTATATATCAGAAAGCAGGTCGAATCGAGTTTGCTTGTATAGAAAAAAGGAGGAGAATTTTATGAAAGCTAAGAAACTGATTGCCGTTCTTTTGGTTTTAGCAATGTCAGTAATGATGTTTACTGCATGCGGTTCCAAAGATGACGGTAACAAAGGCAATGCTGAGAATGGTACTTCTGGTAATGCCGACAATGAAAAAGAAACAGAAAATAAAGAGTCCTTATATCCGGGAACTTCTGGGGAGAATGAGATCACGGTTAATATTTCAACCGAACCGCCGGAAATGTTTACCGTAACAACGACGGACTCGACATCATTTTCTATAATCCGTCACGTGATGGAGAACCTGGTTATGCTGGATCCTGACAATCAGCCGATACCTGGTGTTGCAAAAGACTGGAAGGTAAGTGATGACCAGTTAACCTATAATTTCTATCTTCGTGAGGATATGAAATGGACCAATGGCGAACCGGTTACCGCTCATGACTTTGTATTTGCTTGGAAGTGCCTGTTAAATCAGGAATTTGCTTCCGATTATGCATACTTTGGTTATATATTTAAGAATGGTGAGAAATACTACAATGGTGAAGTTGGCGAAGACGAGCTGGGCTTTAAAGCAGTTTCCGATTATGAATTAGAGATCACTCTAGAGAATCCTACCACATACTTCGTTTCTACATTAGCATTTGGTGTATTCGCACCGCTGAATGAGAAGGCTTACAATGAAATCGGTACCGCTTATGGTACGGACGCAGATAAGATGGTATACAATGGTGCATATAAGATGACTTCCTGGGAACATGAGAACAAGGTCGTTCTTGAGAAGAATCCGGATTATTGGAACGCGGATCAGATATCCCTTGAGAAGATCAATATGGTTATGATCAAAGATGCCAATGCTGCACTGAACGCTTACAAAGCTGGTGAAGTGGATATGGTTGGTTTAAATGGTGAGCAGGTTGAGCTGATGAAGTCAGAGGGAGAACCAATCTATACCTATGATGATGGTGCTGTTTCCTACTTAGAGTTCAACTTAAATGATCCGTTCTTACAGAATAAGAATCTTCGTAAGGCATTGGCTTATGCGGTAGATAAGCAGGCTTTCGTTACTGCAATCTTAAAGAATAATTCACAGCCGGCTACTTCCTTTACCGCACCTGCAGTCGATGGTTTAAATGACAAATTTGCGAAGGAAGTCGGCGAATTGGTTCCAGCCTTTGATCCGGAAAAGGCAAAGGAATACTATGCGACAGCTCTGGATGAGCTTGGTGTTGATACAGTTGACCTTACCTTAATTGCAGACGATACGGATGCCGCAGTCGAAAATGCAGCATTTGTTCAGGAGCAGTTAAGAGTGAACCTTGGTATTGATATTAAGGTGGAGAATATGCCGTTCAAATCCAGACTTAAGAGAATGTCCACCAAAGACTTCTCTATGGTATTCGCTCTTTGGGGTCCGGATTACAACGATCCTATGACCTACCTTGATATGTTTGAGACTGGTAATGGGAATAACCATACAAGCTTTACCAGTGAAGATTACGATGAACTGCTGGGTAAGATTCGTGCAGAACTGGATCCGACTACCCGTATGGGATATTTAGTAGAGCTTGAAAAGCTGTTAATGGATGAGCTGCCGATCGCTCCAATCTACTGGAGATCCAGAGATTATGTAACCAGCGGCAAGATCGATTCTGGTGTAGTAAGAAATGCATTCCAGGATATGAACTTCAAAGATGTGAAATTAAAGTAATAATTTAAAATTAAGTTCAACTGAAAACACGCAAGGCGTGTTTTTAGTTGAATTAATGCAGGATTAGTGCGGGCTGTGACTGCAACCCGCACTTCCCTTTTGTTTGGAGATAAAAAAATACAATATATTACATAAATTTCAAGAAAAAAACGCGGGACATTTGCAGTATTTTGTTGTATAATAGAAAAGCAATTGTATATTTGGGGCGGACATGATACCGAATTAGAATTGTCATCCTATATTACTTTGTTTGGGAATCGCTGTAATTGCTGTAATAAATGAATGAATTGCATTTGCATGATGGTATCTTTTAAAAAGTAATATAGGATATCAATTCTGACGCAGGTATCGCATAGAGCACCCGATGCGAAAGAATATTATTTATGTAAAAAAGAAAGGAGGAGTGCATGTGATTAAGTATGTTGGGAAGCGATTATTCTATGCGATATTAACGATACTTACTCTGACAGTATTAACATTCTTCATGATGCGTATGTTACCGGGTGATCCTTTTATCGGAAATAAAGCAATACCGGAAGTAACCATGGAGGCACTCAATAGAAAATATGGTTTGGATAAACCGGTTTTAGAGCAATTGATTATATATATATCGAATGCGTTTAGGGGAGATTTAGGTGTTTCGATCAAGTATAATCGTCCTGTAACAGATATCATTTCACAAGCATTTCCGTATTCGTTTGAGTTAGGAATTCGAGCACTTATATTTGCTACTATTATGGGTGTGCTGCTCGGTATTGTTGCTGCTGTAAAGCGGGGTACCAAGTGGGACAGCCTTGCAATGTTTTTTGCAATTGTTGGTGTATCCGTACCAAACTTTATTATCGGATCACTTTTGCAGTACCTGTTAGGTTTAAAATTATATCAGTGGACCGGAGTTAAGTTCTTCCCGATCACGGGATGGGGCTCGGTTGCAAGTAAATTGATCCCTTCCTTTGCGTTAAGTTTCAGTTCGTTAGCTACTATTTCAAGATTAATGAGAACAAGTATGCTTGATGTTTTGGGTCAAGATTATATAAAGACAGCAAAATCCAAGGGACTTTCTCAGAAAAAGATTATCTGGAAACATGCAGTACGTAATGCAATTATGCCGGTTATTACCGTTTTGGGACCGATCGCAGCATCCGTTCTTACCGGTGCATTTGTTGTTGAGAATATATTCTCCATACCTGGTATGGGTAGGTTCTTTGTTATGAGTATTCAGGATCAGGACTATACAATGATTTCAGGAATTACCTTGTTCTATGGCATATTCCTTGTTGCTGCGAATCTGATGGTCGACCTCGCCTATGGGTTCATTGATCCCCGTGTTAAATTAACGGAAGGAAGGGAGTGACACAATGGACAAGACGATAAAAGAAAAGATTGATAAAAGCCGTTTTGAATGGGTCGGTGCAAACGTTAATGAAAGTGAAAGTATAACAAGACCTACCACAAGCTATTGGAAGGATGCGATGCACCGATTATCCAAGAATAAAGCTGCTATGATTAGCTTGTGTATTATTATCCTTATTTTGTTATTAGCAATTGTAGTTCCGGCGGTATCCCCTTATACCATCAGTGAACAGCATTATGCACATACCAGTGAGGGAATTGGATTTAAGGATCCAGATGACGGGCATCTGCATATCTTTGGTACGGATAAATTAGGCCGTGATATATTTACCAGAGTATGGTCCGGAGCAAGAATTTCTCTGGTCATTTCCTTTACCGCAGTATTTGTAAATGTGATTATCGGTATCATCTACGGAGGTATTTCCGGATATCTTGGGGGAGCTGTAGATAACATTATGATGCGGTTAATTGAGATTATTAATGGTATTCCCTATTTGATTATCGTTATTTTGTTAATGATGGTATTGGAGCCCGGTGTTAAGACCATGATTATTGCTTATGCAGCCGTCGGCTGGACCAGTATGGCAAGATTGGTACGTGGTCAGGTTATGAGTTTAAAGCAGCAGGATTATGTTGTCGCAGCAAAAGTAATGGGTGCGAAGCCAGGCAGAATCATTTTTAAACATTTAATTCCGAATACCTTAAGTGTTGTTATTGTAAATATTACACTGGCAATTCCAAGTGCTATCTTTACAGAATCTTTCTTAAGCTATATTGGACTTGGTGTACAAATCCCGATCGCCAGCTGGGGAACATTAGCGAACGATGGTAGTAAAGTGTTCCAGATGTATCCGTCACAATTAGTTATTCCGGCAATCTGTATCAGTTTAACGATGCTGTCCTTTAACTTGCTGGGTGATGGCCTACGTGACTCTCTGGATCCTAAGTTAAGGAGGTAATGGGATGAGTAAAGTACTAGAAGTAAAAGACTTACGTGTATCCTTCGATACTTATGCCGGTGAGGTTCAGGCTGTCCGCGGTGTCAGCTTTGAGTTAGAGGAAGGCGAAGTTCTGGCGATTGTTGGCGAGAGTGGCTGCGGTAAGAGTGTAACCGCTCAGACAATCATGAAGCTTAACCCGATGCCTCCGGCAAGAATTAAAAGTGGAGAGATCATATTAAATAATAGAGATATTGTGCATGCAACGGAGAAACAGATGCGGCAGATCCGCGGAAAAGATGTAAGTATGATTTTCCAAGATCCGATGACCTGCCTTAACCCTACGATGCAGATCGGAAAACAATTGGTTGAGGCAATCAAGAATCACCAGAAGCTTTCCAAAGAGGAAGCAATGAAGGAAGCAATTCGTTTGCTAAATCTGGTTAAAATACCGAATCCGGAGCAGAGAATTAAACAGTACCCGCATGAGTTTTCCGGCGGTATGCGGCAAAGAGTTATGATAGCGATGGCACTTTCCTGTGCCCCGAAGCTATTGATCGCAGATGAGCCGACGACTGCGCTGGACGTTACGATTCAGGCGCAGATCATGGAACTTCTTCAGGAGATTAAGGAGAAGACCAATACAGCAATCATTCTGATTACGCATGACCTTGGTGTCGTAGCTAGTATGGCAGACCGTGTAGCAGTTATGTATGCTGGTAAGGTTGTAGAGACAGGAACGGCGAAGGACATCTTCTATAATCCTTCCCATCCTTATACGAAGGCATTACTTAAGAGTCTTCCGACAACGGATATGGATCGAAGCGTCCGCCTGGTATCGATTGCCGGGACGCCTCCGGATCTGTTAAATCCTCCGGTTGGGTGCGGTTTTGCAAGTAGATGCGAAAATTGCATGAAAATATGTCATGAGGAACAGCCGGAACAATTTGAGGTTGCCAAGAATCATGCTGCCTCCTGTTGGTTATTACATGAGGACTGTCTAGGTGCACAGGTCGGAGGTGATAAATAGTGGCAGATAAAACGAAATTAGTAGAGATAAAAAACGTATCCAAGTACTTTAAGGTATCCGAAGGAACCTTAAAGGCAGTTAATGATGTTAATATTGATATTTATAAAGGGGAAACCTTAGGTCTGGTAGGGGAATCCGGCTGCGGTAAATCTACGTTTGGTAAAACTCTGATCGGTATTTACAATCCGACCAAGGGATCTATTATCTATCATACCGCTGATGGTAAGCCGATGAAGATTAATAAGAAAACGCTCTTTGCCTATTCGAAAATGGCGCAGATTATCTTCCAGGATCCTTACTCCTCTCTTGACCCCAGAATGACGGTTGCCGATATTATTGAAGAGGGTATGATCATTCATAATATGTACGACCGGAAGAAACGCAGGGAAAGAGTGTATGAGCTTCTTGAGTTAGTTGGTTTGAACAAAGAGCATGCGAATCGTTTCGCTCATGAGTTCTCCGGCGGTCAGCGTCAGCGTATCGGAATCGCAAGAGCATTGGCAATCGAGCCGGAATTTATCGTATGTGACGAGCCGATCTCTGCACTTGACGTATCCATTCAGTCGCAGATTATCAACTTGCTGCATGATCTTCAGAAGAAGCTTAATCTGACCTACCTGTTCATTGCACATGACTTAAATATAGTGAAATATATCAGTGATCGTATTGCCGTTATGTACCTTGGTAATATTGTAGAGCTGGCAACCAGTAAGGATCTCTATGAGAATACATTACATCCGTATTCTCAGGCACTGTTATCCGCTGTTCCCATTCCGGATCCGGATAAGGAAGCACAGAAGCAGAGACAGATCTTATCCGGTGATGTTCCCAGTCCGATCAATACACCGAAGGGATGCCCGTTTGCAGGACGTTGTCCATATGTTATGGATATCTGCAGACAGGAGAAGCCTGCATTGGAAATGAAGCAGGGACATCTGGTAGCGTGCCATAAGGTTACGAAATAATAAAATACTTTTTATAATCACAAACACCCGCAGACTTTTTGCGGGTGTTTGTGATTCTGGAGAAATAAATTTGTATCAATTTCTTGCAGAGAATTCATTTGTAGGTTTTCAAATTTATCCTGTAAGCAATTTCTGGCATGGTGTGCGATAAGTAAGTTGGTTTCTGTATTTAGCAGGGGTTATTTTGTAAAAAAGGAGATAAAAATAGATTGCATATTAACGCTGTTAAGTATAATATGAAAGATAATTAATAGTTGACCTATGAGAATTTTATTTACTTAGGAGGATGATTTGGTGAAGGACTTTGTTATTCGAAAAGCTACTCTGGCGGATGCGGCTGAGATTTTGGCGATCTATACACCGTATATTCTTGAAACTGCAATTACATTTGAAAGTGAACCAATTTCCCTCGAAGATCTTAAGAAACGAATGGAAAAGATTCAAGCAAAGTATCCCTGGGTGGTATGTGAGACGGAGGGTCATATTGTTGGGTATGCATATTGCTCCAGGTTTCGGGAGCGGGCATCCTATGATTGGGACTGTGAATGCTCGATTTATGTGAAGGACGGATTTCATGGAGCTGGTATTGCATCCATGCTTTATACGAAGCTTTTTGATCTTGCCTACCGGTTGGGATATTATAATATTTATGCAGTTATCGGCTATCCCAATGAACGAAGTGAAGCATTGCATAAGAAATTTGGATTCCGAAAGGTCGGTATCTTGGAGAATGCTGGTTACAAATTAGGAAAATGGCGTGATGTCATGATTATGGAGAAAAAGATCAATTCCTCTGAAGAGGCACCTGCAAAGCCAAAGCGGATCAGTGAAATATCTGATTTTTAGTAAAATATTGCTTCCTGTTACTTTAGTATTCCATTGATTTGTGCAAATTAATGAAGGCGATTTGCTAGGATAGCTTTTGACACTAAAATCTATATTCTGAAAATATGGAATTTCATGTATGGTAGTTAGGACCGAAAATATTTGCAACATTTGATAGAATATCATCGGATGATTTCGAAGAAAAAAGAATAAGGAAATGCATTGCATGAAAAGGGGATAATCTGTAAATTAGATTATCCCCTTTTTCTCATTTCAAGGTTGAAATAAGTAAATCGGTAATATATAATACAACTATTGGAAATAAATGGTATATACGAAATAGAGCAATATTCCTTTAATAATTATACATAGGAGCGAATATAATTACGAGTAACGGAGGAGCTATTTATGCTTGGGTTTGTCGATATCCACAGCCACATTCTTCCGGGTGTCGATGATGGAGCCGGAGATATAGAGGAAGCGATTTGTATGCTTGCTATCGCATATGAGCAGGGAATTCGGATTATGATAGCAACACCTCACTATTCTGCCGGCAGGGACAATATAGCAGCTGACGAGTTGAAAAAAATAACAAAAGAGGTAGGCTTAGCCGTACATAATGCAGGATTAGATATTCAGCTTGTTCTTGGTAATGAACTCCTTTACAGCATGGATCTTGTGGATGCATTAGATAAAGGCGAAGCCCTTACCATGGATGGGACGCGGTATATTCTGGTGGAATTTCTCCCGAGCACGTCATTTCAGGAAATCAAAAGCGGACTTAATCATTGTATTTATTCAGGCTATATCCCAATACTTGCCCATGCGGAACGATATCGTTCTTTAAGGGCGCAGCCGGAGAGGGTAGAAGAGCTGATTCGGCTGGGCGTCTATATTCAATTGAATTTATCCAGCCTTGTTGGTGGAATAGCAAAGCAATCGGTACATTTTGCCCATAAACTGATAAAACGAGGATGGGTTCATTTCTTAGGAACGGATGCACATGGAGTAGAGAGAAGGCCGCCGGTCATAGAGAATGCCTTGGGATATCTATATCGAAGATATGGGGAAGATATAATCCAGCAGCTGCTATGGGATAATCCACTCCGCATGCTGGAGGATAAACCTTTATGAAGATACCTTTCATTCTTAAAAATTATAACATAGGACGAAGTAGCATTTATTAAGAGTGAAAAATTAAATGCTTTCACATACAGAACAAAACTTAAGATGATATAAGGAGTAAAGAAGATGAAGCAGGATAACGTGGATGTTATAGAAATCAACTTTAAGGAAATATTCTATTTAATAATCCATCGGCTATGGATTATCTTACTGAGTGGTTTTATTGGAGCCGCAGGAGCAGGAGCCTGTAGTAGCTTCTTGATGGAACCGGTCTATACCTCTACCACAATGGTATATGTGATCAGCCGGCAGGACGGGGAGAAGACAACCTATTCGGATTTGCAGATGGGGGCGCAATTAACCAAGGATTATTCGATTCTGGTTAAGAGCCGTCCGGTGACAGAGCATGTAATTGAGAAGTTTGACCTACCGATCACCCATGAAGAACTGGCTGACATGATTTCGGTCGAGAATCCGGAAGGAACAAGAATACTGGAAATTGCAGTAGAGTATTCGGATCCCAAGATGGCGAAACAGCTTGCGGATGCAATAGCAAAGGAAGCCTCCGGGAGAATGGTGAGTATCATGGAAATGGAGAAGGTCAATGTCCTTGAGCCCGGTAACCTTCCGATTCATCCGACGAGTCCGAAGGTGCCAAGAAACATACTTCTCGGCGGAGTAATCGGTGTTATTGTGTCGGCATTTGTAATCATAGTCCTTCATTTGATAAATGATACCATACGGACGTCAGAGGATGTCGAACGATATCTTGATATGACGACTCTTGGAACGATACCAAAGATAGAAAATAAAATGGGGAAGAAGAAAAACAAAGAGCTCATAGAAAATAAGATAGTACTGGAGAGCTATGGGAGAATAGGATGAAGCAGATAATTTTAGAAAAATTAAATGATTTGGATTTTCAAAGTAATGAATCCTATAAGGCGTTACGGACGAATATACAGTTCTGCGGAAGTGATGTAAAGCTTCTCTGCTTTACCAGCTGCCTTCCGGATGAAGGTAAATCCAATGTATCCTTCCGTCTGGCAGCTTCGTTTGCGGAAAGCGGTAAGCGGGTAATTTATGTGGATGCAGATCTTCGGCGGTCGGTAACCATTGGAAGATATAAGCCGGATCAGGCAGTGCACGGCTTAACGCATTTCCTGAGCGGAATGATTCCTTTAGAGGAGATCTTGTATGAGACCAATGTCATGAATCTGGATATGATTTTTACCGGACCGGTACCGCCGAATCCTTCGGAGCTGTTGGGCAGTGAACTATTCATCAAATTAATCGAAATGCTCCGGGAGGGGTATGATTATGTGATCATTGATACACCGCCCCTTGGAAACGTTATTGATAGTGCAATTGTAGCGGAGCATTGTGATGGAGTTATTCTGGTGATAGAAGCGAATGCGATCAGCTACAAACTGGCTCAGAAGGTGAAGAAGCAATTGGAGAAGGGAGGCAGCAGGCTTCTCGGTGCCGTGCTGAATAAGGTACCGGTCAAGGAAGGCAGCTACCGGTACTACGGGAAGAAATATAACAAGTATTCCAAAGAGTACTATCGTATCTACTAAAAGCCTGAGGAATTAATTTAACGAAGAAGGCAGGAGAAACACGATATATAAGGGAAATCGATATGGAAATGAGGAAAATATGATAAAGCGATTTATAGTACCAATCATAACGAGTTGTATTATTATTTTTATAATCTGTGCAGCTGCACAGGAAAGAAAGAGCTTACAGGCATATGAATTTGATAATATTCCGGCAATGGCGGAGGAAATCAGAGTGATACAGGCAGCCACGCTATCCGCAAATGATGAAGAGAAGATACCTTCCGGAACGATTACCTATCTGCAGGATTATTTAAAGTCTTCTCTGGTGGATCTGGGTGACAAGAATGCGGATGAATTAAAAGAGCTGATCAGGGAGCTTAGATTTATTTTTACAATAGAAAAGGAAAACGAATTAGATAAAATGACAATTGACGGAAGAGAGATCGCAGTAAATTTGTTAAAGCGAATTTATGCAGTCTGCGGGGCAACGTTAGAGTATAACCTAAGCGGAGAAATTGAACGGGTGGAGGATCCGGGGGGCAATATTCTTTATCAAAATAAGAATCAAGTACCGCAGGGGAACTTCGAGATGGGAGCACTTTTACTTGTACTCACAGTTATTCTGGCATTACTTACCCTAGGTATTATCCTCACACAAAAGAGCCAAATATTTGCAGGGGATGTGATATTCGATGGATTTGATGAACAGGAATATGCCTAACAAGTACCTTCTGCTTGTTGACCTGTGCAGTATCGTTGTGTCTTTCCTGCTTGCAGCGTGGATTCGGTTCGGCAGCATAGTAAATAAATGGATGAAGGGAAGAACGCTTGGTACCGCGTTTACGATCGTTATCCTGCTGTACATTGTGATTTTCTATTTCTATGATACCTATAGCAGGCTTTTTAAACGGGGCTATGTTGAGGAATTAATCACTGTGGCAAAGATTAATGGGATACTGGCAGTAACCTTAATGGCTGTTATGTATCTGCTGCAGGAAGGTGCAACATTTTCTAGATTATTTTTTCTGTGTTTTATATTTTTGAATTTACTGATCGATTATACGCTGCGGCAGTATTTTAAGCTGCTGCTGTTGGGAGTCTATAAAAGGAGTAATTCCAGCAATAAGATTATGGTTATCACAACCTACAATCAGGTACATAAGGTGTTATCCCAGATCCGTAAGGAAAATGCCTGGGAATATCAAATTACAAGTCTGACCATCCTGGATAAAAATCTGGTGGGACAAAAAATCAATGGGATAGAGGTCGTTGCGGACTATCTTAGTATGTTCGAGGTGGCAAAAAAAGATGTATTGGATGGTGTGTTTATCCACTTGCCGGAGGATGGCTGGGTAGACCTTGATCTGGATGAACTTGTTCTTGAATTTCAAAACATGGGAATTACGGTAGACATCAGTATCAATACGTTTGGATTGAAGATACATGAGAAGGTGGTCCGGGAGATGAGCGGATACCATGTACTTACGTTCAGTACAAGAATCTTCGATGAAAGTCAACTGGTACGAAAGCGCTTTATGGATATTCTCGGTGGATTAATCGGCTGTATCCTAACCGCTATTCTAATGATTTTCATTGCTCCGGCAATCTATATGGAGTCTCCGGGTCCCATCTTCTTCTCTCAGTTGAGGGTAGGAAAGAATGGCAGAAGATTCCGTATCTATAAATTCCGTTCCATGTATCCGGATGCAGAAAAACGAAAAGCAGAGCTTATGGATCAGAATGAAATGAACGGATTGATGTTTAAGATGAAGGATGATCCGAGAGTGACGAAGGTGGGTAGATTTCTTCGAAGAACCAGCCTGGATGAATTTCCGCAATTCTTAAATGTACTAAAGGGGGATATGAGCCTCGTCGGAACAAGACCACCTACGGAGAAGGAGTTTCTGCAATACGAATGCCGGCATAAGAGAAGACTGGCTTTAAAAGCAGGAATTACCGGGCTATGGCAGGTGAGCGGGAGAAGTGACATTACGGATTTTGAGGATGTAGTGAAGTTGGATCTGGAGTACATTGATCATTGGTCGTTAAGGATGGATCTGAAAATATTGATGAAAACGGTTGGCGTGGTTTTGTTTGGGAAAGGGTCAAGGTAAGGTATGGAAAGAGAAAATAGAAGAATTACGATCCTGGATACCATGATCGATGCGTTAACTATTCGAGAAACCATAGATCTGGTTGAGGAATACGTTCAGAGGAAGGAGCCGCTTCATTTAATGGGAGTGAATGCAGATAAGATCAATATGCTGGGTAAGAATCCCCGATTAAAAAAAATTGTGAACGGCTGTGGAATTATCAATGCGGATGGAGCATCTGTGGTTCTGGCAAGTAAGTTTTTGGGAAAGCAATTACCGGAGCGTGTTGCCGGTATTGATCTAATGCAAGATCTGGTTGCCTTAAGTGCGGATAGGGGATACCGCGTTTACTTCTTAGGAGCAAAGCAGGAAATCGTAGAAAAAACCGCAGCGGTATTAAAAGAAAGGTATCCCGACTTAAATACGGTTGGCATACATAATGGATATTTTGAAAAAAAAGATTGGCATGCGATCTACATGGAAGTAAAGAACGCAGATCCTGATTTTGTGTTTGTTGGCATAACCTCTCCGTTAAAAGAATATCTGGTAGACTACATGCAAAGGCAAGGGCTGAAATGTGTGTTTATGGGTGTGGGAGGAAGCTTTGATGTGATATCCGGTTCCATTCCCAGAGCCCCCGTATGGATGCAGAAAATGAATTTAGAATGGTTCTTTCGGGGTTTGCAAGAACCAAGGCGGTTATGCAAGAGATATTTTGTCGGTAATTTTAAATTTATTAAGGATGTGTTTAAGGAACGATAGAATGGTTTGACAAAGGGGTTTCGTATGAAAAAAGTAATGGTTGTTTTTGGCACAAGACCGGAAGCAATTAAGATGTGTCCGCTCATCAATGAACTGAAAACCAGAAAAAATATAAAAACAATGGTATGCGTTACCGGTCAGCACAGACAAATGCTGGACCAGGTATTAAAGGCGTTTCATATTGTGCCGGATTACAATCTTTCTATTATGAAGTACAGGCAGACCTTATTCGATGTTACTACGAATATATTAAATCGAATCGAAGCGGTTCTTAAGGCGGTAAAGCCGGATATTGTTCTGGTACATGGAGATACTTCCACAACATTTGCTGCGGCATTAGCCTGCTTCTACCATCAGATTCCGGTGGGGCATGTTGAGGCTGGCTTAAGAACATATAACATCTATTCGCCATTTCCGGAGGAATTCAACCGGCAAGCGGTCGGGATTATATCAAGATATAATTTTGCACCAACGGAATTGTCAAAACAGAATTTAATAAAGGAAGGAAAGGACAGAGCTTCCATCTATGTTACCGGTAATACCGCCATTGATGCATTAAGGACGACGGTGAAGAAGGATTATGAGCATCCAGAGCTAGAGTGGGCAAAAGGCAGCAGATTAATTATGATCACGGCACATCGAAGAGAAAATCTCGGGGAGCCTATGAGGCATATGTTTCGGGCAATCCGGCGTGTAATGGATGAGCATCCGGATACCAAGGCGATATATCCGATTCACATGAATCCGGCAGTTCGTACGATTGCGGGGGAGATCTTAGGGAAGGATGATCGGATTCACCTTATTGAGCCATTGGATGTATTGGACTTCCACAATTTTTTATCCCGCAGCTATCTCATCCTGACAGACAGCGGCGGAATTCAGGAAGAAGCGCCCTCTTTAGGGAAGCCGGTATTGGTTATGCGTAATACGACGGAACGGCCGGAGGGAATTCAGACCGGCACTTTAAAGCTGGCGGGCGTAGAAGAAAAATCGATTTATTCTTCATTTAAGACATTATTAGAAAACAAAGAGGAATATAGCAAAATGGCGAATGCTGTCAATCCCTATGGGGATGGGCATGCAAGTGAAAGAATCGCTGATATTTTAGAGGAAGGATAGAAAACGAACTTCGAGGGAGAGGGAAAGTTAATGACCGTATTGATGGTGGGAGTAGATGAAATAACAAAGGGCGGGATGTGGACCGTTGTAAGGAATTACCTTGAATCAAAGGAATTTGTAAAAAAAACCAATTTAATCTATGTTCCGACCTCCACCGTGGGGACGGTTTCTCATCGGTTGTGGTTCACTTTTCGGAATCTTATCAGAATTATCGGCATATTTTTGTATAAGAAAATTGATATTCTCCATGTACATATATCGGAAAAGGGAAGCGTGTTCAGAAAAAACATAGTGATTTGTATTGGTAAATTTTTTGGCGCAAAAATAGTTATTCATATGCATGGAGCTGCATTCGAAAGCTGGTATAGAGGATGTGTGGGTAAAAAGCAATCTAAAATACGTTCTATTTTGAATAAAGCGGATAAAATATTAATTTTAGGAAGGTATTGGAATGAATTTATTTCTATGCTTGTAGAACGAGGTAAAATCGAAATCCTATATAATGCGGTTCGTGTAAGAGAGGTCAATGAATATAACGAGAGGAGCAATCGGATCCTGTATCTGGGTGTCATGACGCAAAGAAAAGGTCTGAATGATATCCTTACCGCAGTGAAGGAGGAAAATTGCTTACCGGATGGATATCAAGTGGTTCTATACGGACCGGATTTCGATTATGGAATCAAAGAGAAACTTCAGAGATTTCATTTGGAAGATAAAATAGAATATAAAGGATATCTAAATACCGGTGAGAAAGATGAGGTATTTGGGAATACAGCAATCAATATACTGCCCTCCTACCGGGAAGGATTACCTATGACAATATTAGAAACGATGGCATATGGAATTCCAAATATCACTACGGATGTAGCTGCGATTCCGGAAGCAGTAACTGATGAAAATGGAATCTTAATTAAGTCCGGAGATATAAAAGGCCTGGCAAAAGCGATTTATGAGTTATGCTCTAACCATCAAATGCGATTAGAAAAAAGTAAAAAAGCTTATGAGACTATACAGGAGAAATTTAATTTGGAAAAGCATATGGGGCAATTGCTTCGTATATATTCTGATTTATTATCATAATACGGAAGTAGTTTTACAAGTCGAAATTGATTTGAGTGTCAAAAGCAGATTTGTAAACCAACTTCGTCAATTTGTACAATTTATGTGCTGACAAGTAATAGAGCATATTTCATTTGCAATACATTGTTCATCAAGCATTGCAAAAATGCATACTTGGATTGTAGTACATAATGGTACATAAGATCACAATACATGGTATATCAAATTTTTATAGAGAGGTAAGGTCTATAAAATGAGTAAGATTCCACATAGGATACATTATTGCTGGTTCGGAGAGGGCGAAAAGCCGGAAATTGTTAAGGAATGTATCGCATCATGGCAAAAGTATATGCCGGATTGGGAAATTATTGAATGGAACGAAAAAAATTACGATCTTCGTAAAAATAATTTTATGAAGAAGGCGTATGCCTGCAAAAAATGGGCATTTGTATCGGATTATGCAAGATTTGATATTCTGAATCAATATGGTGGAATATATTTTGATACGGATGTTGAAATGCTAAAGGAACTTCCCAAGGAAATATTAGAATATGCAGCTTTTAGCGGAGTCGAATGGGCAGGAAAGGTAAGTCCGGGTTTGGTATTTGGATGTGAAAAGAATTTTCCGCTTTTGAATGAAATATTGGCAATATATAATAAAGCAGTTTTTGATGCCAAGAAGTTAAAAACAGTCAATGAATTAGTAACCGATATACTTTTAAAAAAAGGGTTTGTCAAAGATAACTCCTTTCAGGTGATTGAAGGACTGGCTGTTTTTCCAAAAGAAATTTTCTGCGGATATAATACGGATATACGAGAGCCGGCGATTGTGCCGGAAACCATAGCTTATCATCATTATCTTGGCTCTTGGGTGAAACCTGCATTAAAAGTGAAATTACAGGACCGATTAAAAAAACGGATCGGTGTTCAAAGGTATAGCCAATTATTATTTTTAAAAAGACGTATTACAAAATGCTTTAGGTAATGGAGGAAAGCGGGGAGAATTTATGAAAATAGGGATAATCACATTTCACTTTGCAGAAAATTACGGTGCTGTATTACAATGCTATGCATTACAGCAATACTTTGCAAATCTGGAATGTCCGGTGGAAATCATTAATTATAGACCCGATTATCATACCGTAGAGTATGCGGCGTTTCTAAGCCCGTACAAACGCTTCAAAAAGGATTTATATAAGAATAGAGAATATAAAGGATCCGATAAAATGAAAAGGATCGTGAAAGGACAGCTATTGAACCTTAGAGATCTTTTTTATAGAGACAAAATAAGAAAAAAGCGACAGGCATTCTTAGATTTTGAAGCGCAATATTTGAAGGAGACAAGAGAATATAAAACTTTAGAAGAAATACAGCGAAATCCGCCGGAATGTGACGCTTATATATCCGGAAGCGATCAGCTTTGGAATCCCAAGCTTACGAATGACCAGCTGGATAGGGCTTATTTTCTGGATTTCGGAGATCTTGCAGTAAAAAGGCTCACCTATGCGGTTTCTGCCTGTCAACTAGACGTAAATAAATACCGGAAGCAATTAAAAAAGCTATTGTCCAATCTGGATGGAATTTCCCTTAGAGAAGATAGAAAACGAGCGGATTTGAGTAAAATATATGATGGAGATATTGTATGCAATATAGATCCGACCCTGCTACATAAAAAAGAGTTATATGATGAAATTCGTACAAAAGAGAAGCAGGAAACAGATTATCTACTGTTGCTTTTATTTAGTAAAGAATCGCAAAGAAAGCTTAATAAGGTTCTTGCAGGTATTACCGCCGAGCTGCAGGTAAAGCCGCTTATTTTTCATCCGACCGTTTCCAGAATGAAATGGGATGTGCCGGTAATCACACCGGTGGGTGTCGGTCCCAGCGAGTATATAAGCTATATTGCCAATGCAAAATATATTATAACCGATTCGTTCCATTGCACCGCATTTTCAATTATTTACAAAAAAGAATTTATTACATTACCCTTAAAAGGCAGGGGAGAACGTATGATAGAGCTGCTATCCGGGTTGCAGCTGGAGGACCGAATAGCCAATACGGAGGAAGATCTTTTAAAATTGATCCATAGAAAGCTGGATTATTCCAGGACGGATGAGCTTTTAGAAGCAGCGAAGGAAAAAACGGATCATTATTTTAAAAAATATTTATGATATAAGTATCAAAAGCTGATTTATAAAATTAACTTTATCAATTTGCACAATTTATGCATTGATAAGTAATATGAAACAAATTTCATTCACAACACATTGTCTCACCAAGAACTGCATAAAATGCAGTTCTTGGATTGAAGTACGTAAATGGTATATAAGATCACAAAACACATGATCTAAGTACCAACGACTTTAAACAGTTGCGCATTAAGATTTTGCTTCCGATTACTTATCTTCATATCATCTTTATAAGATAGGTAGGGGTATCTTTATGAAATATTGTATTAAAATTAGTAAGAAGGAATTGCTTTCGAATATGATTGCATGGTGTCTGGCGTTAAATTTCGGATTCTATCCAATCTTAAGTAAGGTGTTTTCACCTCCGCTTGATAGCGGCTTCCTATTGATCGCATTCCTGCTTGCGATACTGAGCTTACTGGTAAGCGGCTTCCCCTATATGAAATGTATGCTTCCCTGGATTCTTGTCTGGGCGCTGATTACCATAAACTGCATACATTTTGAAAGTACCTTTGCCTCTTCACGAGATCTTTTAATCTATCTAGTATGTATGTATTCCCTGGCTAAGAAGGAAGCGTGGATGGAGCAGATCATTAAAGTCCTATGTACGGTTTGCATGCTGCATGTTGCGGCTACCATTGTGTTTTTTATTTTCCCTTTCTTTTATAGGGCAACCATGCCAAAGTTTTGGGGATTCTATCCAATCGGAACCGAAAATGGATGGAAGGGGTACCGGGCGGCGTTAAGCCCGCATTATTCAACGAATGGTATTTACTGTGCAATCGCCTTTCTAATTTCAGGAGGGAGGTACCTAATCGGAAGAAATACAAATATCGTGAAAAAGAGATTATTTAAAATCATGCTGCTGTCTTTTGCTACGGTGCTGTTGACTACGAAAAGAGCGCACCTGCTCTTTTCCGTTCTATCCTTGATGGCGGGCTATTACCTATGTAAGCAGGAAAAAAGTTCAAAGAAATTATTAAAGCTGCTGCGGGGAGGAATCTTGCTTACCATTCTATTAACAATATCCGTACATGCTTTTCCGGTTCTGGAAGAGACGGTTAACCGGTTTTTTAAAAGCGGAG
Organism: Lachnospiraceae bacterium; assembly: GCA_015057615.1. GTDB lineage: Bacteria > Bacillota > Clostridia > Lachnospirales > Lachnospiraceae > Mobilitalea. The sequence continues at coordinate 54,198 of SVEA01000031.1, forward strand.
ACATTAGTACCGGAAGATTTGCCATGTGGGCATTGGCGTGGCAGCTGTTTTTACAAAATCCAATCATCGGTATTGGCTGGGGCAAATATGCTACGGTGATGTATCGACCGCTGGGAATACGCTCCGATTATGCTACCAGTGTACATAATGTCTATCTGCAGGTTTTGTGCGAAACGGGAATCATCGGATTTTCGTTTTTTGTAATTGTTTTTTTCGTAACATATTATGCAACTATAAAGACGATACGTACCTGTGAACTGGATCATAAATATTATAATATGCTATTGATTTCTGCTTTGATTCAGACCTTTGTACTGCTCTACAATTTTACAGGAAACTGTATTTATGACTTTACCTTATGTGTATATATGATTTCCGTTATGATTTCGATAACCATAAGAAAAAGAGCATTAAAAGCCGATTTAAAATTTGATAATGAGGTGGAATGATGGGATGAAGCTATGTGAGGAACACAAATGCTATGGATGTGATGCATGTATCAATATATGCCCTGTAAATGCAATACAAATGACGAAGGAACAAAACGGCTTTTTATATCCGGAGCTGGATGAAAAGCAATGTATAGATTGCGGCTTGTGCGGCGCTGCTTGTCCGGGAAATGAAACTAATTTCAGCGATATCATTCGGAAGGATAATGTTGTGGAATATGCGTGTATCCACAAGGACAAACGAATCGTTCACACGAGTCAATCGGGTGGAGCATTTTATGGTCTGGCAGAGACAATACTAGAGCAGGGGGGAATTGTCTATGGAGCCGCATTTGATGAAGGGAATTATGTAGTACATTTAAAGGTTGATCAGCACGAGGACCTGTGGAGGCTGCAAGGGTCAAAGTATGTACAAAGCCGAATCGGCGATACCTTTAAGGAGATTGGAAAGCTTTTGCAAGATGGACGGACGGTTCTGTTCTCGGGAACTTCATGTCAGGCAGCCGGATTAATTTTGTATCTAAAGAATAAAAAAATAAAGGCAGCGAATCTATATACCTGTGATCTGCTATGTCATGGTATCCCCAGTCATATCGTTTTTAAAGATTATATCAGATTCCTGGAAGAAAAATATGGGGCGAAAATCAAGAAACCAAATTTAAGAGATAAGAATATAATAAACTGGAAAACGCATGTCGAGAGTTATTGTGACAGCCATGGAAATATACATACGGAATCCTTATGGACGGAATTGTTTTATTCGGATTTGCTTCTAAGAAGATCCTGCGGAGACTGCATATTTGGGAAAGAAAACTGGATTTCGGATATCACGGTTGGAGATCTATGGAAAGGCGAGGAGTATATCAATAATTTTAACGAATATCAGGACGGCATATCGGTGGCACTAGTTCATACGGAGAAAGGAAATGATTTAATAAAGTCCGGAAAATTTTCTCTACAGACAATAGAACATTATAGTCAAAGGTATTCTGCAAAATTATCCTATCAAGCCCCCAGGTTCTGGAAGGTGTATTACAGCAAAGGATTTGAGACTGCATTAAAGAAATTTACCAGCTATGGCGGGTTGGTTACTAAGTCGAAAAGAAAAATTTTAAGAAGGTTGAAGATGTGGTAAGTATGAGGGAGTCAAGTCGAACACAGAAATTTTTCTATAATTCATTATCCACAGCCTTTTATCAGTGTATTGTTATGCTGGCAGGCTTTGTAATACCGAAAGTAATGCTGCTTTATTATGGTTCGGAGATGAATGGTTTGGTATCGTCAATCAATCAGTTTATCTCTTATTTTAACTTAGTGGAAGCTGGGTTAGCCGGAGCAGCCGTGTATGCACTCTATAAGCCACTGGCAGAGAATAATTATGAAGAGATCAATCATGTGGTATCAGCTACCAAAAAGTTCTACATCCAAGCAGGCAATGCTTTTGTTGTATTATTAATTTCCTTAGCTGCGCTCTATCCGATTATCATAAAAAAGGGAAACTTATCCGGTGTAATCATCGGAGTTTTCGTTTTAATATTGGGAGCAAAGGGCGTATTAGAATTTTATACCTTGGCAAAATATCGGGTTTTATTAACAGCGGACCAAAAGACCTATGTGATATCAATTGCATCAAGCGTTTATACCATTTTAAATATGATCATTATATACTGCTTGGGCAGAGCAAGAGTTAGCATCCTGTTGTTATATGCGGTTTCATTACTCGCGGTTTTTGCCCGCACATTGATTCTGATGATCTATGTCAAAGTAAAATATCCTGCGATCGATTATAATGCAGAGCCAGATAAAAAAGCATTAAATAAAAGATGGGATGCTCTTACGCTTCAAATATTAGGTGTTGTACAAAACGGGGCTCCTGCCATTCTGGCTACCTTTTTTCTGAATTTAACGACGGTAAGTATTTATGCGGTTTATACCATGGTGATTACGGGAATCAATGGGGTTTTAAGTATTTTCAACAGCGGATTATCTTCTTCTTTTGGAGATGTGATTGCAAAAAAGGAAGATGATATATTAAAAAAAGCTTATGGAGAATTTGAATTTGCATATTATATGATAATTACCATTATATATAGCATTGCATTTGTAATGATTACGCCATTTATTAAGGTATATACATCGGGGATCAAAGATGCAGATTATATACAGCCGATGATAGGCTTCTTCGTTGTATTAAACGGCTATCTGAGCAGTATTAAAACACCGCAGGGGATGCTTGTTATTTCTGCCGGTCATTATAAAGAAACGAAATATCAAACATTAGCACAGGCATTGATTCTGATTATTGCCGGATTAATTTTAGTAAAGCCGCTGGGGCTGATTGGCATTTTAATCGGCGCCTGTCTGTCGAATCTCTATCGGGATGCCGATTTAATGCTCTATGTACCTAAAAAAATAGTAAATATAACATGGATACGTTCCTTTAAGAGAATCGTATGGTCGGTTTTCTCTGTAATGGTAATCTATATTATTTTTCAGGGACGGCTTACGCAATATGTTCATTCCTATGTGTCATGGATCGTTGTTAGCTTTCTCATTGGAATAGCTGCCACTGTGATCGTCTTGGCGTCTGCCATGATGATTGATCGAAAGCAGATGGGAGGAATTGCAAAAAGAATAATTCACATCCGATACAGGAAACCAATGGCTAAGGTAATAAAGATCGCAGTACTTGGTATTGCTGCAATTATTGCCGCGGCAGGTATCACTGCTTATGCTGTCCTCCATAGCTATCTGAATAAGATCAATCTTGTTACCGTCGATCAGCAGCCAAGTCCTCCTATAGCGGAGGAAGCAGTACCGGAATATGAAGACTTGGAAGTAGAGGCAGCTCCTTGTCCTGCCGCAGCCGATAGCATTGATTCTTCAGGAGAAGAAATTACGGCTATGGAAGACAAAATTCGCAAAAACATGGAGGCAAATCAGATTCCCATCCTACAAGATGAGGATGTTTTTAATGTTCTTTTGATCGGCAGCGATACAAGAACATCCGGCGGTAATGGCCGATCCGATGCAATGATCGTTGTGTCGATTAATAAGAGGACAAAGACGATTACGGCAACATCCATCCTAAGAGATATCTATTTACAAATTCCGGGAAAAAAGAATAATCGGATTAATGCTGCCTATGCTTTGGGCGGTGCAGATCTTCTTATGGACACGATAGAGCAGAACTTTAAGATGCCGATAGATCGCTATGCCTCCGTAGATTTCTTTGCCTTTGTTGATATCGTAGATGCTGTCGGAGGAGTTACAATAGAGGTTACGGAGAAAGAAATTCCGGTAATTAATCGTTATGTGGCGGAGATGAATCAGTTAACCGGGGTGGAGGAAAGCCTGGATCAGTTAACCACACCGGGGATTCAGACGCTGAATGGGAAGCAGGCATTGGGATATGCCCGGAACCGTTATGTGGGGAATAATGATTTCGAACGTACGGCAAGACAGAGAAGGGTACTGGAGCAGATATTTACAGGGGCGAAAGATCTAAATATAATTGAGCTTAACAATCTGATGAAAAAAATCCTTCCTCAGGTAACAACGAATCTTAAGAAGGGGGAGATTTTCTCCCTGATTCTATCAATGCCTTCCTACATAGGGTACGATCTACAGCAGTGGAGTATCCCCGTGCAGGGTTCCTATTCCAACATGCGAATTCATGGAGCCGCCGTGCTTGGAATTGATTTTGATAAAAATATAGATGAAATTATTAAGAGGATATATAAAACGGAGCCAGAGACCGCATCCCAGGTGCAGACAAAGTAGCGGATGCAGCAAAGAAATATTGCATTTATAAAGTAATCCTATATAATAATAAAAAACAGAGTAAAATACAAGGCTTGCTTACAATTTCTGATCGGAGCAGCAAGACCAGGAATACGATTAGGAACGAAAAAAGCAAACGAAGGAGGAATTGTATGTTTAAAGTGATTAATACAAGCAAAGCACCGGCGGCTATCGGACCCTATTCCCAGGCATTGATTCACGGCAGCTTATTATTTGCATCGGGGCAGATTCCGATCCATCCGGAGAACGGACAAGTGGTGGAAGGAGATGTCAAAGCGCAGGCACATCAGGTTATGAAGAATATTGGGGAAATCCTTGCGGAAGCGGGTACTTCCTATGAAAATGTTATTAAAACGACCTGTTTCTTAAAAAGCATGGATGATTTTGCAGCATTTAACGAGGTCTACGCGGAGTATTTTACCGGTAAGCCGGCTCGTTCCTGTGTCGCAGTGCAGAAGCTCCCAAAGGATGTCCTTTGTGAAGTGGAGGTTGTTGCAATAATCTAAGGTCTGTTGCGGAACAAATTCAAACGCCGCAAGAGGGTCTGTAATATAAGGTTGGAAGAACCGATGATTACAGATCTTTTTGTTTGCTGATATAAGCTGTTACTGTTCACTCCCCTAACAAAGTCTATAATATGATTTCGACAAATGATATCTGATAAGGAGTATTTGCATTCGTCGGTACTTTGGCTCCGTATTTTGGAGCCTTATGTACCGCTACGTAATGCAACTAAGCGGAAGCGTCTCCGAATCGGATACATTTATTGAAATCATAACATGGTATACATGTTGGGTGTGAATAGTAACTATAAACTGGAGCATTCTACGAAAGATATCATTAATGCATTGACAAACGAATCGGTCTTATTTAGAATCATAAAGGAGTAGTCTTGCAAAAAGCAGCAGAAAATCCACATAGAGTATGTGACAGCGTGGCGTCCCATACCCAATGAATGTGCTAAAAAAGCTGCGCAGGAAATTGAGGAAGTGTAAAGATTCGCTAAAAAACCACGCAGGAAAGAGGTAAGAATGAAAGATATTATTTTTTTGGAACCGGTTTTTAAATCAGCTATTTGGGGCGGAACGAAATTAAATTCCGTATATGGATATGAGATACCAACCGACCACACAGGAGAATGCTGGGCAATCAGTGCTCATAAAAATGGGGATTGTACCATTTCGAACGGTGTCTATGCAGGGAAGACATTGAGCTGGCTCTGGGACAACCACAGGGAATTATTCGGCAATGCAAAGGGAGAAGTTTTCCCATTACTTATAAAAATAATTGATGCGAAGGCGGACTTAAGTATTCAGGTGCATCCGGATGATGCATATGCAAAGGTAAATGAAAACGGAGCGCTTGGCAAGACGGAATGCTGGTATATCCTGGACTGTGACGAAGACGGCAAGATTGTTGTAGGGCACAATGCAAAGGATAAAAACGAGCTGAAGCAAATGATTGCAGAGAAGAGATGGAAGGATCTTATCAATGTAAGATCGATCAAAAAGGGTGATTTCTTTCAGATCAATCCGGGAACGGTTCATGCAATAAAAGCTGGAACCTTAATCCTTGAGACACAGCAGAGTAGTGATGTAACCTACCGCCTATACGATTATGATAGACTGGATCACGGCAAATTAAGAGAGCTTCACATTGATAAAAGTATTGATGTCATCCAGTGTCCTCATGTGGATGTAGAAGTAGGCGGCAGCTCCCTAGGGAATGAAACCTATAACATAGAGGAACTGATCCGCTGTCCGTTCTATACGGTGAAGAAAATCAGCCTTCATGGCGAGTATGCCTTTAACCAGGATCATGCCTTCTTAAATGTAAGTGTAATTGAAGGCTCTGGAGAAATTGATGGAACTCCAATTAAAAAAGGAGCCCATTTTATTCTTCCTTCCGGCTACGGTACCTGTCATCTGAAAGGAAATATGGACATGATTGTATCCCATATTTGAAAACAGAATAGTGATATGAGTGTCATAAGTCATTTTAAGATTTTGGCATGAATAGGATTATATATATATTCATTTGGCTGCTTTACCTTCCTTAGCATATTCTTCTCCCCGCCTTAAAGCTAAGTGAAAATATTGCAACAAGCAAGCTCGATTTTTACCTGCGTCTCAAATCGAACATAAACAGCCTGCTTCAGCCAATCTTAGCCAACCGGAATAATTATGAGGTTCTATTCATGTTCTTTGTTTTGATATGACCTTTGACACTCATTTCAATATTAATTTGCAAAAAAATAGTATAAGAATGTAGCTACAGTATAAAATTTAACTATAGTATAAAACGTAACTACATTAAGACCATCCAAGAAAAGTGCAGGGAACATAACATTTTAAATGGATGGCCTATTTTTTTGTAGTTGATTTCTTTTTTAGCATCATTCGATCAGGTTATTGCTGCTTAAAAAGGCATGTTGTCCGCAAGACCCGTTTGCTTACAACCGTTCTTTAAGCAGCCAATCTTTTTCGGTCTTAGTATTTACAGTAATTATACTGCATTGTGACAGAAGGCTACGATTTGATCAATCGGAATATCATATACGGACCGGTAAAGCCACAGCCGAACACCACCGAAGGTTGCGAATATCGTTACGGTCTCACTGGCAAATTTGCACAGATATCTCGTAAAAGGGATGGTACAATTGCTATTATTGCATACAAAAAGTGCCATATAAATGTGATTAAGTGAAGTGAATGGAAGATCGTGGATATATCGTTACCGTTTGAATTTCAACAAAAAACTACTTGAAATTCTACTATATTCTATGCCGCAGACATCAAATTGCGACATTTGTTTATTGAATATGACAGGATTGTGAAAGGATAGACTATTTTCTGAATCATTCCTCCTTGGAGGCCTCTTTGGATGTTGTAATTTTTGGAACGATTCGCTATACTTACCTTAGACTTAATACAGAAAATAGACCCGTCAACAAAGCTTATAATACCTAAGAGAAGGAGCGATTGCTATGTATGAAATGAAACCAGAGTATTATACCGGAATCGAATTTATCGACCAGGAGCATTCGAGGTTATTTGAAATTGCCGGTGAAGCATACGAACTGCTTAAAAATGATTTTATCCCGGATAAGTATGATTACATTCTTCATTTAGTTCAGGAATTAAAGGATTATACCAAATACCATTTCTCCCATGAAGAGGAGTATATGGAAAGCATTGGCTATAAGAGATTGCTGTCGCAGAAGGTGGCACATAATGATTTTATAGAGAAGCTGGATGCATTTGATACTACCCAGATTGATGAGAACCAGAAGGATACCCTGCTAGATTTGGTGGATTTTCTTGCAGTCTGGCTGGTAGAGCATATCTATAAGAAGGATAAGCTGATCGGTGAGGCTTAAGACGAAAGCAAGGATGAAATAGCTGCGGTGAATGGATCATCTTCGGAATTTAAAAATAGACCCATACGGAATTCATCCTGAGGATTACGATTATAAGAGCAGAAGTAGCAAAGAGTTTGCCTTGGCAAACTCTCGCGCCGAGCGCGTTCTGCCGCAGGCAGATAAAATACCATACGAATACATGTTTCAAGTATTCGTTACGTGCTGAGTACGTCATCTCCATGCGAACCATGTTCGCATGGAGGTTTTTTGCCGTATAGGACGCAATTTTCTATACGATAAATAAGGGATTGTTGCATTTTCATTTGCAGCAATCCCTTTTTCTATTTGTGTATAGCCCGCACTTTTACCGGCACGTTTTCTAAGCTGCTTCAATAGGGAGTAAAAACAGTTCAATATTATATGCGCTGGGAATAAAAAATATGCGATGAATTTTGTAAGAAAAGGATCAGAATGAGAGATTTCAATGAAGAGGAACCGGCAGGGAAGGAAAAAACAGAGAAAGATCCAAAGCACGGGATAGTAAGAGAGAAGAAATAAAAAGTGGATTTGTAAATACGCATAAGAATATGCCAATATAATAATTGAAGTTAGTAAATATACCAATAGAGAAGGAATATAAAAACGGTTTCATTAATAAATAAAGTTAATTTAAGCTATATATAAAGATTAAGGCAGAAATGAAATAATAAGATTAACATAAATTGTAATTAATTATTTAAAGTGGCAGAAAAATCAAAAAAATATGTGAAAATTGCATAATAAAATCCGCATAAAACAGAATAAAAATGGTTTTATTATTGATTTGATCGAAAACTCATATTATAATGAAGCTGTAGCAAATTATTACTTATGCTGCCGTGGTTATCGGATTTGTGATATTTACCGCGGTTATTTATTGCAGCAATTTATTTAAGCTTTACGGAGGTAAGGCAGACGGTATTGGGTCGGCAACGCTGGTTTCCATTACCCCTCTTTTAATCCTCTATGGTTTTGTACAGAAGCGGTTTATCCAGGGGATTAAAAATACGGGAATTACGGGAGAATAAAATATTACCGATTTTGGAAGAAAAATGTTATAATTAGGGAAATATGACGAATGACAAAGAAGGAAATGATTTGTTAGGAAGGCAATTGTACTTTCTAGTTGAGTGAATTGTGGATACACAATAACTACGATACTGAAGTTTCGCAATAAAAGTTTTAGGTTTGATGGAAAGGAGGAGAGCGGTTCCCTCTTGAGACGAAGCCTGTCTCTAACGCTGAAAATGAAAACAAAACAAGCAAAATGGATGTATCTTCTTCTTAATTTGGCGGTTGGGGGAAACTGGGGTGGAACCCAGGGGATGGATGAAAGTATCTATCCGGTACAGATGCTGGTGGATTACGTCAGAGTCTACCAGAGCAGAGAAATTGAGAAACTCATTCAAGGCACCTACTAGGTCCGGAAAATTTATTATGTTAGGAGAGAAACCAATGGTAACAATTAGAGATGTGGCAAATGAAGCAGATGTTGCAATTTCAACCGTTTCGAATGTACTTAATGGGGTAGATGTAGTCAGTGAGCAGACGAAGAAAAAGGTATTGGAGGCGGTAGAAAAACTAAAATACGTTCCGAATATGAACGCAAAATTTTTAAAATCCAATAAAAAGAATACGGTCGGTCTGTTTTTATCCAGTATTCAGGGAGATTTCTATCGGATGTTAACCCAGGCGGTGCATCTTCAATGTAAAATGAAGGGCTACCTTCTTAATATCTATGTCAGCAATGAGAATACCAGTGAAGAAATCTACGGAATGATTATATCCTCTGGTGTGGAGGGAGCAATCGTTTTTAATGAGCGGCTCCAGGATGAATATGTTGAACGGATTGCCTTAACGAAGATGCCGATGGTTTTCATCGACCGGGAATTTTCAGGAGAAAATATGTCCAGTGTTATCATCAATAACCTGGAGGGCGGGACGACGGCAATGGAGTACCTGATCCGCCAGGGGCACCGCCGAATCGGTTATATCCACGGCATCAAGAACATTGATGATGAGCTGAGGTATCAGGCATATCAAAATGTATTAAAGAAATACTCCTTACCGATAGATAATTCCATTATCCTTCGAGGATATTTTGAAGAAGCGCTGGCATACAGTGAAATGCGGGTACTGCTATTGAAGGGAATTCAGCTGCCGGATGCCTTCTTCTGCGCTAATGATGAGATGGCATGGGGGTGCATCCACGCTTTGACTGAAGCCGGTATCAAGGTTCCGGATCAGGTAAGCGTAATTGGTTTCGATGATATCTCCTTATCCGCTTATTATACACCGGCGCTGACGACAATTCACAGCCCGGTTACGGAACTGGGCAGCGCCAGTGCAACCGAGCTGCTGCGCCTGATTGAATCAGACAATGAGTCACCGGGTACGGTAACCCATCTGTCCCCTTCGCTGATTGTCCGGGATACCTGTAAGGTGCGGATATAAAGGAGCAAGAGATTAAAAACTTGAGCTTGAAAAAATCAGCTGGCTTGGTTAAGCACATGGATATTTACAATAAATTATATACTGGAGGGTATTATGGGATGTTACCGATTAGAGGGTGATACATATATCATTGAGGAATTTGATAAGCTTCCGGCGTTCTCCAGTTTCCTGCCGGGGCTTGCCGGAATTAAGGGAATTCCGCTATGGGTGTACTATACAAACCGGGGACAGGGGATCAATAGCTTCGGTATCCATCATAAGAATAATGCAATTATGGAATTCAATCCGGCGAATACAGCTTATGAGAATACGGTGATCAAAGGCTTCCGAACCTTTTTAAAATGCGGGGATCAATATTTTGAACCGTTTTTTACCTTGGAGGAAGGGACGAAGCGTATCTTACATATCCGCAAGAACAGCTTTGAGATGGAAGAGGTGAATGTCCGTCATGGCATCCGAATTCGGGTGAAGTACACGGTTCTTCCGGAGGAAAGTATCGGAGCCTTGGTCCGCCATGTAAGTATAGAAAATATCGGTAAGGAATCAAAGGAGATCGAATTGATCGACGGCCTTCCGAAGATTATTCCCTATGGCATTGCAAACAGTGCCTATAAGGAAATGTCGAACCTGTTAAAGAGCTGGTCGGATATTAAGAATGCTGACCAAAGGGTGCCCTACTATACCATGCGTTCCTCCAGTGACGATTCTTCCGAGGTTTCGGAGATTGAAGGAGGGTATTTCTATCTAACCGTACATCATCAGGAGCTTCTTCCGGTGATCTACGATGCGGAGGTGATCTTTTCTTATGATACCTCGCTGGTGCATCCGATTTCATTTCTAAGGCATCCGGTCAAAGAGCTGATGGAGAGGAAGCAGTGCTTCTATAATAAGGTGCCCTGCGGCTTTACACCGATGCAGATTACGCTGCCGCCTTCCGGTATGGATGAGTTTTATACTTTGGTTGGTTTTGCGGGCTCGCCGGAGCAGATCAATGAGAAGTGTAAGGTATTTTGTGTAAAGGATTACCTTTTAGGAAAAGAGCGATGTGCGGACCGTCTTGTAGAGGAGCTGACGAATGACATTAAGACCCATACCGGCAGTCCGGTATTTGACCAATATATCGAGCAATGCTATCTCGATAATTTTCTGCGGGGCGGGTATCCCTATGTATTTAATAAGGCTTCCAATAAGTCGGTGGTTCATTTGTTCAGCCGTAAGCACGGGGATCCGGAGCGGGATTATAATTTCTTTACCATCGCCGGGGAATATTACTCCCAGGGCAATGGAAATTACCGTGATGTGAACCAGAACCGAAGGAATGATGTGTTCTTTCAAAAGGATATCGGGGATTTTGATATTAAGACCTTCTTTCAGCTCATTCAGATCGATGGATACAATCCGTTGGAGGTCCGTCCCTCCACCTTCCGAATCAAGCCGGAGAAAATGGAGAAAGTGCAGGAATTACTGAGAGAGAACCTTATAGGGGATGCCAAGCCGCTTCAAGATATCATGAAGGATTCCTTTACACCTGGGCAGATCGCCAATCGTATGGCGCATCATTCGATCATCGCTGCCTGCGGGCAGGATAGTTTTCTTACGAAGCTTCTGGAGTGCTGTGAGCAGAATATCGAGGCGGGCTTTGGTGAAGGGTATTGGAGCGATCATTGGGACTACAACATGGATCTGGTCGAAAGCTACCTGAAGATCTATCCGGAGAACGAGAAAGCACTGCTGTTTGAGGATGGAAGCTACCGCTTTTATGACAGTCCCGTAAGACTTCTGCGAAGAAGTGAGAAATACGTCGTGGGTACTAAAAACGAAGTCAGGCAGTATGGTGCCTTTGTGCAGGACGAAGAGAAAGTAAGCCGGAACAGTTTTCAAAAGGACGGCACGAATTGGTTGAAAACGGAGGACGGCTCCTATGCCACAACAACGCTTATGGGGAAAATGATATCCCTGGCATTGAATAAATTTGCCACTCTGGATGCTTACGGAATGGGTGTTGAGATGGAGGGAGGAAAGCCGGGCTGGAATGATGCGATGAACGGCCTTCCCGGACTTTTCGGCAGCGGTATGTCGGAGACGTTTGAGCTGAAACGTCTGGTCGGTTTTATCTGTAATTCGGTGACCGGGCAGGATGCGATCTCCCTGCCGGCTGAAATATATGATTTCCTAATTCAGGTATCGGAGGCGTTACGAAACTGCCTTAGGGAGGGATGGAGCAATTTTACCTATTGGGATACCGTCTCCTCCCTGCGGGAGCAGTTTCGGGAAAGGGTTCGATTTACCCTGACGGGAGAGGTGGTTTTGGCGGATACCACGGAGATCCAAACCATTTTTAAGGAGTTTGAAGGCAGGCTTGAGGAAGGAATTAAAAAGGCGTGCCGGCTGGGGGATGGTATTGTGCCGACCTATTTTACCTTCCGTGCAACAGAATATGAAATAGTGAAAGATGGAAAGGGAGAGACCGCACGCAGCCATTATGGACTTCCTAAGGCGAAGGTAAAGGCATTTGAAGTCAATCCGCTTCCTTCCTTTCTGGAGGGTCCGGCGAAAATGCTCGGCATCATAAAGAACCGGAAGGTGGCAGAAGAGCTTTATCAAAGGGTGAGAGAAAGTGACCTTTTTGATAGAGAATTGCAAATGTATAAGACCAGTGTTCCGATTGAGCATATTTCCATGGAAAACGGGAGAATCCGCGCATTTACGCCGGGCTGGCTGGAGAGGGAAAGCATATTTTTGCATATGGAATATAAGTATTTGCTGTCCATGCTTAAGGCTGGGCTATATGAGAAATTCTATGAGGATCTCCCCACCGCCCTCGTGGCGTTTCGAGATCCGGCGCAGTATGGCAGAAGTGTCCTGGAAAATTCTTCCTTTTTAGCCTCCAGTGCAAATCCCGACAAGACACTCCATGGCCGTGGTTATGTAGCACGCCTTAGTGGTTCTGCAACGGAGGCGATCTCGCTATGGATCAGTATGTTTATCGGAGACCGGATCTTTACCTACAAGGACGGTCAGCTGGTACTGCATCTTGAGCCGAAGCTGCCCGATTGGATGTTTGATGAGAAGGGGGAAGTCTCCTTTTCCCTTCTGTCGCATTGCAGGGTAACCTACCGCAATCCTGCCGGGAAAGCGACCTATGGAGAAAATGCGGCAAGGATCCGAACAATCGAACTGGTGGGCACTGGTATTTGCGTGGAGGGCAACTGCCTCTGCGGTTCCCTGGCAGAACGCATCCGAAACGGTTTAATAAAGGAACTGATCGCCGATCTGGAGTAAAAATTAACGATAATCGTTTTCTTATAAGAATGAAGAATTATTTGGAGTATATAATGAACTATAAGAATTGTTTTGGGGTGTTAAAAATCGCTATCTTAATGGTTGTCTTTTTCTGTATCCTAAAATACAGCTTAACACATTTCAATACAAAGATAGCTAGCATGGAGACGGTTATAAAAGCCGCCGCCTTAGAAGATGGAACAAAGGAAGAGATGAGGGTAGAGGAAGTTTACATAAATAGAGAAGAAGAATTCAAAGAGCTGGACACGCGCTTTTTAAAAACAGATGGAGAAGTATTAAGAAATCATGCAGGGACCGGGGAAATCGTAACCCTGCGGGGTACCAGCGCCGGCGGCTGGCAGCTGATGGAGGCGTGGATGTGCCCGACCAATGCCCCGGATCAAAAGACAGCCATCGATACCTTAACGGGGCGCTTCGGTAAGGAAAAGGCGGAAGAATTATTTAAGGTTTATGAGAGTGCATGGTGGCAGGAAGCGGATTTTGATAATATCGCCGAATTGAATTTCAATGTTCTGCGGCTCCCGATTTCCTATCTTAATCTGCTGGATGAGGAAGGAAGGCTCCGGGAGGATACGCTGGCAGTCTATGACTGGTTTGTACAGGAATGTTCAAAGAGGGAGATCTATGTAATCCTGGATCTACATGCGGCTCCGGGTTCGCAAAATGGCAGGGACCACTCCGGCAGTAGCGAAAGTATCCTATTTACCAATAGCAAGGCACAGGAGCTTACCATTTCTCTATGGGTACAGCTTGCTGGGCATTTTCAAGGTAATCCGACGATTGCGGGATACGATCTGCTCAATGAGCCGGAGGGTAATGAGGAGGAACGGGCGCCTTGGGGCGATGTTCAGCTTCCGTTCTTCGACCATTTGTACCGAGCGGTTCGTAGTGTTGACCCGGACCATATCATTTTGTTCAATGCAATATGGGAGCCGACGGATATGCCGGATCCTGCCGAATACGAATGGGATAATGTGATGTATGAATACCATTTCTATGGATGGAACCGCATAGAGGATGTAACCGTGCAACGAAGGTTTATCGATTCGAAGGTAGAGAATAATAACCGGGCAGGTCATAAGATCCCGGTACTGGTGGGAGAGTTTACCATGTCTGATAAGCTTCCCAGCTGGGAATATGCGCTCCATGTGTTTAATGAAAATGGATGGAGCTGGACGACCTGGACTTATAAAACGGACGATATGGGAAGCTGGGGCATCTATAACAGTAAGGCAGCTGCGACGCCAAAGGTAAATATCGATACCGATTCGGCAGAAATCATAAAAGAAAAATGGAGTAAAGCGGATACAAAGACCGGCTTTACAAGGAATCAATATCTGTATGATTTATTAAAGGTCATGGCAGATGAACATACCGGTGCGGATAATCTAAGAAAATGGTTTCATAATTTTGAATTCGATGAAGTTACGATAAGAACCGATACCGACGCAAAGGCAGAGGTGGTTTCATCGAAGGAGACCTATTCCAGCTGGGAGGACATCGGTACGGCAGGTACCATCACGGATTGGGCGGAAGATCCCCCAAGCCCGAAAAGTATGCCTGAAAAATCCGGGAAGGCAGACAGGAAGACCTTACGGATTGCCGTAATCGTAGCAGGAACGCTTATGGCCTGCTTCATTGGCTATGTGATCGCCGTTCCTTTCGGAAAACACATTGGAAAACGCAGAAAGGAAAAACAAAGGAACGAGCATTAAGAAAACAATACTATAACAAAATACAAGGGGAAGACCATGAAACTAATTACCACATGTTATGAAGAAAAGAAGAAGGAAACATTAATTAAGGAATACGCAGCAGTACCTGAGGATGTCAATGTGGAAAATGAGGTAGTGAATCTTTATCCGGATATCGAATACCAGACAATTCTTGGCTTTGGCGGTGCCATAACTGAGGCAGCCGGCTATGTATTTTCCAAATTGGGAGAAGAAAATAAGAGGAAGGTATTGGAGCTTTATTTTGGAGAGGAAGGCAGCCGCTATAATATGGTAAGAAGCCATATTGACAGCTGCGATTTCTCTCTCGGTATGTATGCGGCAATGGAGGATCCGAAAGATGGCGAAATGCAGTCCTTCACACTTGCCAGGGAGGAACAATATATTCTTCCGTTTTTAAGAGCAGCAGAAGAAAAACGGGGGGAAACCCTTGATATTATGCTGTCTCCCTGGTCTCCACCTGCCTTTATGAAGACGAATGAAGAGCGTACGAATGGCGGCAAATTAAAGCCAGAATACAGGCAGCTCTGGGCGGAATATATCTGCCGCTATATCAAAGAATACGAAAGGAAAGGCTTTCGGGTACGCCGTCTGACAATTCAGAACGAGCCAGCAGCGGTACAGACTTGGGATTCCTGCATTTATACTGCCGAGGAGGAGAAAGAATTCATAAAGAATGCCTTATACCCGGCACTCATAAAGCATGGCTTATCCGATGTGAAAATCAATATTTGGGATCACAATAAGGAAAGAGTAGTGGAGCGGGCAAGAACCATGATCGATGAGGATACGGATGAAATGATTGACGGCATTGCTTTCCACTGGTATTCCGGGGATCATTTTGAAGCGCTAGCGATTGCCCGGGAGCTTTTCCCGGAGAAAGAGCTGATTTTTACGGAAGGCTGTGTAGAATACAGCCGCTTTGATGCGGATCAGCTGCACAATGCGCAGATGTATGCTCATGATATTATCGGCAATCTAAATGGCGGTATGACGGGGTTCGTAGATTGGAATCTGCTACTGGATGAAAAGGGCGGACCGAACCATGTGAAAAATTACTGCGATGCACCGATTATGGCGGATACCTTGCGGGATCAGCTGGAAGTGAAGCTGTCATATCATTACATAGGACATTTCAGCAGGTATATCAAAAAAGGTGCAAAGCGGATTGCCTTTACAAAGTATACGAGCAAGCTGGAAATGACTGCTTTTAAGAATCCGGACGGGAAAATCGTTTTGGTGCTTTTAAATCCCACGGAGAACGGCAGGACAATAAACCTACGCATGAATGGAAAAGTAATCAAATTTGAGGTTCACAGGAACGCAATTGCGACTGCACTGCTGTAGCAGGATAAGCATTTTCCCGTAAATTCCTAATTTCCCATACCATTTCACGGAGGAGTGGAATATAATAGCAATAATAGGCATTATATGAGATAATTATAGGACGGTGCTGCAATGAAATTCAAAGATGCATTTCGAACGTTACGTTATAAAGAGAAAAAATCGCAAGGCTATCATCAGCTATATACCAAATGGGGAGAGTATTTGGATCCGGACAATGTCCTAATGGAATATCCCAGGCCGCAGCTACAAAGGGAGAATTATACCATTCTAAACGGCTACTGGAAATATTGCATTACAAAAAAAGAAGAGTATCCGGATAATTTTGAGGATGAAATCTTGGTTCCCTTTTCCCCGGAAAGTGTTTTATCCGGTGTCAGTAAGCAGTTATGTCCGGATGAATTCCTATGGTATGAACGGGTGATACCGATTGAAAAAAAGCTTACTGGACATCGATGCCTCCTGCATTTTGGAGCAGTGGACCAATTCTGCGAAGTATTTATAAATAAAACGAAAGTTGCACAGCATATGGGCGGATACCTACCCTTCACTGCGGATATCACCGATGAACTCATCTGGGGAGAAAATGTTTTAACCGTTAAGGTGACGGATAAAACGGATACCGGCTACCACACCAGAGGGAAACAAAAACTGGACAGAGGCGGAATGTTTTATACGGCACAGAGTGGTATTTGGCAAACCGTATGGATGGAATGGGTACCGGACAGGTACATAGAGAAACTTCGGATAACGCCAATGGTAGATCAGAATGCGATTTACCTGGAAATCATCATGAAGAATCATGATAAAGAGGCAGCAGGGAAAAAGGCAGCAGATGACATGGCATGCTATGATTCCACCGTCAGCGCAACCGAGGTAAAGTGGAAGGTGAGAACCGGAGACGAAGACGGTAAAAAGGGCGATGAGGAAGGTGCGGATGGGGAAGCTATAAAGTGTCTCAATCCGGTATACAAAGAAGAGAAGGCTGTATACACGGATGAGCATGATGGGCTTTCAGAAGGCAGCTACGAAACCCCAGAGGAGCTGCCGGAGGATAAGGAATATTGTGTTGCAATCTATACGGAACACAAAGAAGTCCTGTCCTTCTCCTGTAAACTTCCCGTAATGAAAATAGTGATCCCGGAGATCCATTACTGGTGTCCGGAGAAGCCTTTCCTTTATGATGTGGTGGTTACTGTCGGGAAGGATCGGGTAGAAAGCTATTTTGCCATGCGGAAAATAGAAATTAAGAAAGATTCGGAGGGAGTACAGCGAATCTATCTGAACAATGCGCCTTATTTTCAAAATGGTTTATTGGATCAGGGGTATTGGCCGGATGGACTTTATACAGCTCCCTGCGATGAGGCACTCATATTCGATATTCAGATGGCGAAGAAGCTGGGCTTTAATATGATTCGCAAGCATCTTAAGATTGAGCCGCTTCGCTGGTATTATCATTGCGATCGTCTGGGCATGCTGGTGTGGCAGGACATGATCAACGGCGGAGAAAATTACAATAAGTTTCTTGTCGGCTATCTTCCTACGTTTTGCCCGAAGCTTACCCACTGCTATAAGGATAATCATTACCGGATGCTGGGGAGAAAGGAGGAAGACGGAAGAAAGGAATGGCTTACGGAGTGTAAGGAGATGGTAGAGCATCTCTATAACTGCGCTTGTATCGTAACCTGGGTACCCTTTAATGAAGGATGGGGGCAATTCGATTCGAAGCATGTGTATGAAATGATCAAGGGCGTGGATAAAACTAGATTAATTGACCATGCAAGTGGATGGTTTGATCAGAAGGTAGGAGATTTTAAGAGCATCCATAATTATTTTTATAAGTTAAAGGTAAAGTGCGGGAAACGACCGGTTGCATTGTCGGAGTACGGCGGCTATGCCTGCTATGTTTCGGAGCATTCCTATTCCTGGCAGATCTTCGGCTACCGGATTTATTTGAGCAGCGAGGATTTTAATAAAGACTTTCAAAAGCTTATGACGACTGACATAGAAAAGCTGAAAAAGAAAGGTCTGGTTGCAGCGGTATATACACAGTTATCCGATATTGAGGATGAAGTAAACGGTCTGCTGACCTATGACCGGAAAATCTGTAAGGTAAAGCCGATTGGTAAATAGTAATCTTAATGTAATTCTAAAGCTTTCGTAAGGTTTCATTAATACGGTTGTTGTTAAATAGAAATAGAGTATTTAATACACCAAGAGACCGCATAAAAATGAGTAGGTCAAGGAATATCATTCCATGGTCTGATGTCGTCAAAACTTATTCTTTAATGGGATTTGAGACAAAAGCCGATTTGTCTCACAGGCTTTTGATACTTAAAACCTATTATTCTTGAAGGAGGAAAGGAATATGCTGACCTTTTTTCAGGTTTGCTTTTTTGTGGGAATAGGGTTGATTCTAATATCCTTTATTTTTGGAAATCTATTAGAAATCGTAGGTTTTGACGGATTGGATTTGGATTTTGCTATCTTTGGATTGAATCTTTTCCTTCCGCTTAATCCCACCTTACTGATGTTGTTTTCTGCTGCATTCGGCGGAACGGGATGGATTCTTATTCTTATCTTTCCTACGATGGGTATGCTGCTTGTTTTTCTTATTTCCACAGTGGTTGGGATAGGGGCGGCAAGCTTCGTTAATATTCTTGTCCTCAAGCCATTAAAGAAGGCGCAGAATACCAGCACCCCAGCAAAAAATGAACTGGTCGGGGTTCAGGCAACCGTTTCGGAAACCATCCTCGCCGGAGGTTTTGGAGAAATACGGTATGTCGTGAATGGCAATAGCTACACTTCCCCTGCAAAAGCGACGAACGGGGAAGAAATAAAGGCAGGGAAAGAGGTTGCAATCTGCTGGATCAAGAACCATGTCTTCTATGTAATCGGCTTGGATGAGAGGTTAGAGGAAACAGATTTTACAGATAGAAAGGGCTTTACCAGGCTTTAATCCCATCTGTAAAGTTTGCATATAAATATCTTAAGGAGGAAGGATAATGCAGGAAGCTATGATTATTGCGGGAGGTATCATTGGTGCCTTACTGCTGGTAATTCTAATTTTTATGACGATGTGGAAACGTGTTCCGCAGGATAAGGCATTGGTGGTTACCGGTCTGAAGAAGAGAGTGATTTCCGGTGGCGGTGGTTTTGTAATTCCATTACTGGAGCGAACCGATAAGATTTCATTGGAGAATATGAAGATCGAAGTTCGTACCGACGGTGCGATTACGGAGCAGGGGGTTGACATCCGGGCTGACGGGGTTGCTGTTATCAAGGTAAAAAGTGATATGGAGAGCATCCTGGACGCCGTGGAGCAGTTCAATACCGGGAAAGAGCTCACGACCATTAATATCATTAAGGATACGGCGAAGGACGTATTAGAAGGCAAGCTTCGAGAAATTATATCCAAGATGACCGTGGAGGAAATCTATAAAGACCGTGAGAAATTTGCGTCGGAGGTACAGGAGGTAGCTGCGGTTGGATTGGCTACCATGGGTCTGGAACTAAAAGCCTTTACGATCCGTGACATATCGGATAAAAACGGTTATCTTGAAGCACTTGGTAAGCCAAGGATTGCGGAGGTCAAGAAGAATGCCGCGATTGCCGAGGCGGATGCGACGAAAGAAACCAAGGTAAAGGTTGCCGAGGCGGAGCAGCGTGGAGAGGAAGCAAAAATTATTGCCGACACGCATGTGGCGGAAGCGAATAAAGAGAAAGAATTAAAGCTGCAATCCTATCGGGAAGAGCAGGAAACCGCAAAAGCGCGTGCGGATGCTGCCTATGAAATCGAGAAAAATAAAGTGGCAAGAGAAGTTACGGAAACCGCCATGATGGTAGAGTTAACGAAGAAGGAAAAAGAAGCGGAGCTGCAGGATAAGGAAGCCATCCGTCATGAAAAAGAACTTCTTGCTACGGTGAATAAACGTGCGGATGCCGATATGTATCGGATTAGTAAGGAAGCCGATGCGAAAAAGTATGCGCAGCTTAAGGAGGTAGAAGCAGTCGGTTTGGCGATTAAAGCCAAGGCAGAGGCGGAAGCGGAATCCATTCGTATGAAGGGAGAAGCAGAGGCAGCCGCGATTCTTGCCAAAGGTGCTGCGGAAGCGAAAACCATGGAGCAAAAGGCTGCTGCATACAAGAACTATAACAATGCTGCGGTAACGCAGATGATTATAGAGAGACTGCCTGAGATTGCAGCTGCGATTGCGGAACCGCTATCGAAGACGGAGAAAATTGTTATCATTGATAATGGCGGAACGAACGACGGGAAAGGTGCGGCTAAGGTTACGGAATACGTAACGGATATCGTAAGCCAGCTGCCCGAAACGATCGAAGCAGTAACTGGATATAATTTTGTCGGCGCAATTAAGGATAAGCTGGAAGAGAGTAATGTCAGGAAAGAAAGCAAGGCAGAGGAAGAGGAAAGTAAGGAAGCAAAAAATACGGAAGCAGAAAACACGGAAGAGAAAATCAAGGAAGAAAAACGTAAAGCAGCGGAAAACGGAGAAGAAACCACCAACTATCATGAAGTTGAGACAGAATAACATATAAAGAGGCAAAACAAAAGCAGCCTGATGGCAATTGCATCAGGTTGTTTTCCGTGGTTAGGGTGATCTGCCCCCTTCCGTGAAAAGAGGGCAAAGACGCGCAGAAATGAGAGGAATGTATGAGAAGGTATCAGTATATCGATAAAAATGGGACTTTTCGTTTGGAAAATCCGGAGCTAACCAGTTATCTTTATTTTCCCATAGCAAATGAGAACGGAGTGATGAGCTGTGTTACTCCTTTTCTTGGCGGGGATAGTAAAATGGGGCAAAACACTTTTTTACTGGCACCGGTAAGCTGTGAAGACTTACACAATAATAAATCTACCAGAAATTTCTGGTGCAGAATAAAAGGACAGGGAATCTGGTCAGCGACAGGAAGATCAGCAGCACAGGAAGCGGATCTCTTTACTGAAGATAAGGAGGAGACGGCTTTAGAAGCGGGATTTATGTGGCACAAGGTGACGAGAGTGTCCAAACGTTATCCGCTTAGTTCTGAGATTATTTCTTTCGTACCCTGTTCCGGTGAAACCGCGGAACTGATGGTGGTTACGTTAAGAAATCAGGGAAAAGAAGTTCTTACGGTTGCTCCGACAGCTGCGATTCCGCTCTATGGAAGATCGGCAGATAATATCCGGGATCACAGGCATGTGACTAGCTTGCTGCATCATGTTGAGACAACAAAGAACGGAGTGGTATTAAATCCAACGCTGACCTTTGATGAGCGTGGACACCAAAAGAATAGGATAGTTTATGGCGTGTTCGGCGGAAGCGAAAATGGAGAAGAGCCGATTGGTTTCTATCCCTGTACGCCGGATTTCATTGGTGAAGGCGGCTCATTGGAGCATCCAGGAACCATTTTTGACAGCCGGAGAAAACCGGTGCAGGCAGGGGCAAGTCTGGATGGATATGAAGCCTTTGGTGGAATCGCCTTTGCAGAATGTGCGCTTGCTCCCGGGGAGGACAAGACCTATATCATCGTAATGGGATATGGCTCTTCCGGGGAAAAGCTAAATATTATGGCAGATAAATTCCTTGCTGGGGATGCATGGAAGAAATCTCTTAAGGAGACAAGGAGATACTGGGAGGATAAGGTCAATGTTACCTATACGACAGGTTCCGAGGATTTTGACCGTTGGATGAAATGGGTCAATTTTCAACCGATGCTGCGAAGAATCTACGGATGCTCCTTCCTGCCGCATCATGATTACGGAAGAGGAGGAAGGGGTTGGAGGGATCTATGGCAGGACTGCCTTGCCCTTCTTATCATGAATCCTTCCGGCGTTCGGGACATGCTGATCAGCAATTTCGGCGGTGTCCGTATGGACGGAACGAATGCCACGATTATCGGCAGCGGTCAGGGGGAATTTATTGCAGATCGAAATAATATCACAAGGGTTTGGATGGATCACGGGGTCTGGCCATTTTTAACGACACAGTTCTATATCATGCAGAGCGGTGATTTAAGCCTGTTACTAAAAGAAACCACTTATTTTAAAGATCCGCAGGCAGTCAGGGGAGACGAGAAGGATACCCTATGGAAACCAGAGGAAGGAAATCAGGTAAGAACCTCGGATGGGAAGGAGTATCGGGGAAGTATCCTGGAGCATTTGTTGCTGGAGCATCTGTGCGCTTTCTATGATGTGGGAGAACATAATCACATACGTCTTCGTGGAGCTGATTGGAACGATGCTTTGGATATGGCAAAGGCCCGGGGTGAAAGTGTAGCATTTACAAGCGTCTATGGAAGTAATCTGGAGCAGATGGCAGAGCTGATCAAAGGTTTAAAAAGCCTCGGAGTCGAAAAACTTTCCTTTCTAAAGGAAATGGAGCTTCTCCTAAACGATAAGGAAAGCTTGTATGAAGATGTTGCGATGAAGCAGCAGCTGCTAAGAAATTACTGCGAAGAATGCAGCCATACGATTACAGGAGAGCGGATGGAAATTTCCTGTGAGAAATTAGCTCAAGGCCTGAAAAACAAAGCAGCCTGGATACGAAGTCATATTCGGCGGACAGAATGGATTAACAATAAGGAAGGGTACTCCTGGTATAATGGTTATTATGATAATCAGGGAAGAGCTGTGGAGGGGGATTTCACCGGCGGTATACGTATGATGCTAACCAGCCAGGTGTTTGCCATTATGTCCGGCACTGCTACAAAGGAACAGATCAGAAAAATTACGTATGCAGCGGATGCGTTTCTTTACGATGAAAAAATCGGCGGCTATAAATTAAATACTGATTTTCATGAGGTGAAGGACGATTTGGGCAGGATGTTTGGATTTGCTTATGGTACCAAGGAGAATGGATCCGTCTTCTCTCACATGGTTGCTATGTATGCCAATGCACTATATCAGAGAGGATTCGTACCGGAAGGCTTTAAGGCGATCCAAACTCTTTATCAGCATTGCAGTGATTTTGATAAGAGTAAAATTTATCCGGGGATTCCAGAGTACATAGGACCGGAGGGAAGGGGCTGCTATCATTACCTGACCGGTTCTGCCAGCTGGCTTATGCTGACCGTTTTGACCGAGATGTTCGGTGTAAAAGGTAATATGGGGGATCTTTTCCTGGAGCCGAAGCTGATGCCGGAGCAGTTCGATGTCGTTCGGAAAGCTTCCGTTCGTCTGGTATTTGCAGACCGTAAGCTGAGGGTGCAGTATCATAATGCAAAAGGATTAAAATACGGAGAATATAAGATAGACAGCCTTGCGATCGATGGAGATTTGTACGAAGATTGCAGGAATCATACCATCTTGAGAAGTGATATCACAAATCTTGATGCGGCGAAGGAGCATACGATTACAGCTGTACTGATTGAGAATTAATCCGGAAGCATGGAGTGAATTATTTATGAGTAGAGCTCTTGGTGATAACTTTACGCTTTGAAATTACTGGTAGGAGTGTCATTGCTTTTGAACAGGAACGATAAATGAAGGAGGACACCGGCATATTGGCATGAAAGATGTCAAATGCCGGTGCTTTTTATATGACTTATGGTATTGCTGAGACATTTGATAATAGTGGAAATAGGAACGCATACTATGGTATAGTTAAGAAAGAAGTTGATTTTATGAAGTGTAGGAATTATGATGAAATGTGGTACCCTTTTAGAAGAGGGAATCAGGTATAAATAGACTACCCTTTTGGAAGAGGAAATCAGATAGAAACGGACTGTAATGGCTTTATGGTACGGTAAGAAGATGGGTAAAGTTGAGGATGATATTGTGAATACGCAAGAAGTGAAAGAAAATGAGCAGGATCGAAGACCTGCCGCAGCATGTGATTTGAGTGATAAAAAGGATAAAATATTTTCGCTTGTCATGAGGGCTGGGGAAATCCTACTTCATAATGGAGCGGAGATTTTTCGCGTGAAGCAGACAATGGAAATCATTGCGAAGGCATATGGTGTTAAGAGCGTGGATGTCTATGCAATATCAAATGGTATCTTTTGTACAATGAATGTCGATGGCTGCTTTTTTTCTACGCAGATCAAAGAAATTCCGATTGATACCGTTCATTTGGGTCGTGTTGCGGAGGTAAATAACTTGTCCCGTGCAATTGTAGACGGAAAATATACGATGGAGGAAGCCATGGAAGAGCTGGAGCGAATTGAACAGATTCCATATGCATCAGGCTATAGCCGCGTTTTATTTGCGGGCATTGGCAGTGCAGCCTTTTGCTATCTGTTTGGCGGCAGTGCCTATGATAGCGTGGTATCCTTTATCGCTGGATTTGTGATGTTTATCTTTATTGTTTTTGCGGAAAAGCATAAGTTTCCCAAGGTGCTAAAAATCTTAATTGGCAGTGCCTGGGTGACCTTTGTTTCTATCCTTTTGCATACCCTTGGCATGGGTGACAGCTTAAATCATATTATTATAGGCTCGATTATCTGCCTTGTCCCGGGAGTCGTACTTACAACCGCAATCCGTGATTTTTTTAACGGTGATTATTTGTCGGGCACAATACATTTGGTGGATGCTTTGCTGGTTGCAACCAGTATTTCCGCCGGCGTAAGTATCATGTTTAGGGTGTGGAATCTGTTTACTTAAATCAAGTACAATTTATAGAATGATATGAGAAACATAAGTCATCTTAATATATCGATAGGAATAGAACCGCATATATATATTCATTCATGTTTTTTATAGGACTTATGAAATTTATATCATACAATGCGAAAAAAATTTATGATAAAGGGTACCGGCTTTCCGATGAGGTACACAAATGGAGGAGCTCATGATTCGAATGTTGATACAATTAGTGGTTTCTTTCTTTGCAACGATTTCCTTTGCAGTTTTATTTAACGTACCGAAAAAAGAATTTTTCTATTGTGGCATGACTGGTGTGATCGGATGGTTTTTCTATCTACTGATTTTTGACTCGATGCATTCCGTTGTTTTTGCCAACTTTATTTCCTCCGTGGTGATTACCGTTGTATCGAGGCTGTTTGCAGTGAATCGTAAGCTTCCGGTTACCATTTTTTTGATTTCAGGAATTTTCCCTCTGGTTCCGGGGGCAGGTATTTATTATACGACCTATTATATTATTACAAATGAAATTACTCTAGCCGTATCCAAAGGAGTGGAAACAATCGGTATAGCGCTGGCGATCGCTTTTGGGATCATGCTGGTATTTCTTATCCCGCAGAAGCTCTTTCTCTTTGGGAAAAACCAGAAAGCAAAGTGAATTTTTGGTGCAGGACTCTTTAAAAAATAGTGGTTTTGATTATAGATAAACATAAAATACAAAGTATGTTTATCTATTTTTTGTGCAGTTATTTTGGAGCAAAGATCATCCCGTTGAAATTAATTTATTTCAGCGGGATGATACGCTAATAAAATATAAGATAATGATTTCAATCCGCATCAAATTTAAAATAAAACGGATGAAGTTCGGATTATATAAGTTTTGTTTATCAACTATTTTTTTGCTTTTTTTCCACAAGCTTTTGTTTAATCTAATTTTGATTTGAGTGTTAAAAGCCGATTTATAAACACCTTCGTCAATTTATACGATTCATGTATTGACAAGTAGTAATATAAAACGCAGCGCAAAGCATTGCAAAAAAACGCAATACTAAGATTGAAGTACGTAGTGGTACATAAGACCACAAAACACGTGGTCTAAGTGCCAATGACTTCAAACAGTTGCTCATTAAAACAGGTTTCATATTACTAGTGTTTTTTCCTTGCTTTGTGCAAATTGATGAAGATGATTTGTTAAGAAGGCTTTTAACACTTAAATCAATTTTATTCCAAGTTTAATTTTGTAAATATAGTATAATGTAAGAAAATATGGAGTTGATAAAAGGAGGGTGCCCATGATATTAGCACATTTGGGATTTGATAATAATGGAAATGTACTAGAACAGACTTTGGAATCTCACTTAATTGCAACAGGTAATATGGCTGGAAATATTGGACAAAATGTTGGAATGGAAGCATTCATGAAATTAGCTGGATACTTACACGACTTAGGAAAAGCTGATCGGCTTTTCCAGGATTATATTCGCAATAAGGCAAAACAACAGGTGAATCATTCTTCTGCCGGGGGACGCATCCTGGATGATTTGATTTGTGCAGATCAGGAACTGACAAATTTAAAACACAGCAAAGCAAAGTTTGCTTATTTTCAAGAATTATTAACTTATATCCTTTTGGCTCATCATGGGCTTTATGACTTGATTCCTTATGGAAATACCGAATATAAAACATACCAAAGGCTTCGTTATGATGAAGACGGGGATTACCATTATGCAGAGGATGTAATCCCATTTTTTCAAAAAATGAATCAGGAATTGATAGGACTGGAAAATAAGTCATTTATTTCTTTAATAAAAGAAGCCTATCAGGAATTTGAAACTATCTACTTGAAACTAAAAAGCCTTTCTGGGAAAAATTCGGAGAAAGAACAAAGGAAACAGGAAAAAGAGTATTATATTGCATGTCTGACTCGCCTCTGTCTATCCATCTTGAAGGAGGCAGACATTTATGATTCTGCCAATGCTTTTCATAACCCCAAGCAACATTTATGGTCGAATGATGAAGTGATGAATGTTTGGTCAGATGCATTGGAACGAGTTGAGCAAATGTATCAGAAGTTTGAAAATGGATCCAGTATATCGGAACTGAATAAAACCAGAAATGATTTGGCAAGGTTGGCCAAGGAAGCAGCGATACAGAATGAAAACGGTATTTATAAGTTGGAGCTACCAACCGGCGCAGGGAAGACAAAAACGTCTCTACGATATGGGCTCACGAATGCAAAGCACTTTAAACGCAAGCGGCTATTTTACATAACTGCTTATTTGTCAGTCCTCGAGCAGAATGCCGAAGATATTCGCGACATGCTAAAAATGGATGATACTATTTTAGAACATCATAGCAATGTGGTGGATGATGCAAATAATGATTTTGAAGGTAACGATGATTACGAGGACTATGAAAATCAGACTTATTTAAAAGAGAGCTGGGAAAGCCCTATTGTATTAACTACAATGGTACAATTTTGCAATACTATGTTTAAAGAAAGGGCTAGTAATCTGAGAAGATTTTGCAAATTAATTAATTCTGTTATTATCATTGATGAGGTTCAAAGCCTTCCCTTAAAGGTTCTTTCTAACTTTAATCTTATGATGAATTTTATGAAAGAGATAATGCATTGCAATATCGTACACTGTACTGCTACGCAACCAGTTTTGGATAGCATGGTAATGCCGCATCCGGTTCATTACGGGAATGAAGTTGATGTAAATGATACGATTGTAAATTCAGGTATTGCAGCTATGAAATGTTTTGATCGGGTTGATTTTTATAATCTAGCGGGAAAAAATGCTGAGAAAGTATTGTCTACAGAAGAGCTAGCTTCTTATATTCTGGAAGAACTAGACGTATTTGATAGCTGCCTTATCGTTTTGAATACGAAATCAGCAGTCTTGAAATTATATGATTATTTAGAGGTGGCTGCTTCATATGTTGAAAACATTTATTTGACAACGAATTTATGTGCGGCGCATCGGTTGGATATTATATCTGAGTTAAAGGGGAAATTAACGCAAAACAGGGATAAGAATACCCATTACAAAATTATTTGTATCAGTACGCAGTTGATTGAAGCAGGTGTAGACGTGGATTTTGATATCGTATTTCGGTCTTTGGCAGGGATTGATAGTCTGGTTCAGTGTGCCGGAAGATGTAATAGAGAAGGCAAATTGCAAATTGACGGTAGGAAAATACATGGCAAGCTTTATATAATGCGATTCATTGAGGAAAACCTTTCCAACCTTCCTGATATAAAGTCTGCTGTAGAAGCATCCGAATATGCGATTAGAACAGTTTGCAAGGAAGAAATTGGAGATAACAATAGAATTATTGTTCAAAATTTACAGCATCCATACTTTGAAAAGTATTATGTGTCAAATCGAGGAAAACTAAATTATTCTGATTTCAAACGAAGCAGTAATATGGTAGAGGAACTAGGAAGAAATGGTCCGGGAAGAAGCTTATATAATCCTGGAGACCATGCAGAAATAAAGCCTCTGATGTATCAGGCGTTTCGAACAGCAGCAGAGAATTTTCAATTGATTGATCAAGGGACAACAGGGGTAATCGTACCTTACCATAATCAAGAATTATTAGAAGAATTGGAACTAGCGATGAATCAAAAAGATTATAGTGGAGTAAAGAAACTATTGCAAAAATTACAGAGATATACGATTAATGTGTATCTTTCACCAAAGTTAGAGCCATATATCTACCAAAATAAGGATTATGGGGTGTATTTTCTGATAGAAGAGTATTATAATGGTAGAAAAGGTATAATTACGGAAGAACTTGCAGATTGGATTTTATAGGAGGGAAGGAGTTAGATGGAAGAAAAGTTTAAATCAAATTACTTTTACTATCGATTATATGGAGACTATGCATTGTTTACCGATCCAGTAACAAAAGGAGGTGGAGAAAAGTTTACCTATCAAATTCCTACCTATCAGGCTTTGAAAGGAATTACAGAACAAAATTATTGGAAACCAAGCTTGCATTATTTAATTGATTCTGTCAAGGTTGTGAATAAGATTCAAACGGAAACCAAGGGGATTCGAACCCCATTAAAGAATGGATGTAACGATTTAAATTATTATACTTACCTACGGGACGTAGAATATTTAGTTCAGTTTCACTTTGAATGGAATAAAAATCGCCCGGAATTGAGTTCCGATTGGAATGAGATAAAGCATGAGCAAATCATTCTTCGCTCGATGTCGAAAGGGGGAAGAAGAGATATCTTCTTAGGTACTAGAGAATGTATCGGGTACATAGAAAGATTGAAAGAAGAACAGTTCAAAGCCGCATCAACCTACTATGATGGTAAGAAGATATCGTTTGGTATTATGTTTCACTCCTTTACCTATCCGGATGAGGCTCTGGAAAAGGATAGTGAGAATGTACTGATTTCAAATTTTACAGACATCAAGATGGATAATGGACAAATTAATTTTGTAAGACCGGAAGAATGTCAGATCCATCATACGTTAAGAAAATATGGTTATAAGTCTTTTAGCAAAGAAACTATGACCTCGGTTGAAGAAGAATTTAATACACTTCCGGATGAGGAGGTGGAAATAGAATGAGTGTCTTAACTGCGTTATACCAAACTTACAATAATGCTCTTAAGAATAACATGGTTGATCGAACGGATTTACTTGACCAACAGACGTTATTATTGCCTGTATATCATTCCAGTAAAAAATCTACTGGGGCGAATGATATTATTGAAGTAACCCTATCAGAAAATGGCGATTTTATTAAAGCAGAATGGGTACCGAAGGATCGAATTGTGATTTTCCCTATAACAGAGAACTCAATTATTCGTGCAGGTTCAGCGAATGCGCCACATCCTTTATGTGATGAATTGTCTTATGTGGCTAAGGAATATGATTCTGAAAAGCATAAGGAGTATAATAATAAATTGAAGGATTGGATTTCTTATATGGAAAATGGTAATTTCAGTCCGTTATTGAAGATTGTTTCTAGTTATTTAATTAAAGAAACAATATATCAAGATTGCGTTATTAACCTATTTGCTGGAATGAACTATCAAATTAATGAAGATTACTCTGTTACGATAAATCAAGCAGAAAAACCAGAGAAGGTAATTAAACTGGAAAAAACATTTGTTACCTTTCAGGTGGAAACGAAATCCTCTACCGAAGCCAACCTTACGGTTAGTACAAGCCGCGAGATTCATCAGAATTATATTGACTATGTTCGATATGAAAAATCAAATCAACCTCAAATCAAATGTGACATATCAGGGGAAGACACCTATTGTGTTTCAAGACATCGTGGTCTTTTAGGAAATGCAAAACTGATTTCTATCAGCAATCATAATGAAACCTATTATGGAAGATTTGATGATGGAGAAGAGGTTGTTCATATAGGGTATGAAGTCTCTCAGAAAATTCACCTAATGGTAAAATATCTTTTAGAAAATAATGAAAATCGGAAGCAGTTAGGGGATTCTAGTTTCCTAGTTAATTGGTTTTCGGATGATATAGGAAATGCAGAAGCTGCTGACCTAACAAGCGCAATTTTGCCATACGATGATTTGGATGAGGAAGATATGGAAGAAGATACCTCTCCAAGAACTTTCGGTGGCGGGAAATCATCCTACATTAACGATTATATTACAGGAAAGAAAAGGGATGTGAAACCGGATGAAAAGTTCTACCTTATGATTCTGGATAAGATTGCGAATGGTAGAATATCGGTGAAATATTTTAAAGAACTTCCGAAATCTGATTTATTTGAGCGGGTAGAGAAATGGTACCTTACAACCAGCTGGCCATTTTTCAATGGTAAGACAAAACGCGTAAGTTATCAGACACCTTCCCTATTCAACTATGCAGATGCTATCTTTGGGAATGAAAACAGTAAAGGATATATGGAATGTAAAGCTGGAAAGTTGAGAACGAAGACAGTGGAACGCTTACTTTCGTGTATCTTAGAACATAAGAAGATACCATTGGATATAAAGAATAGAATGCTGGAAAATCTATGTAAGAGAAGTTCCTTTGATAAGACATGGAACTATGTTGTTAATGTTGGCTGCTCTATCTTTAAGAAATATCAAATAGATTATCAAATTAGAAAAGAGGTGAACGAAATGTTGGAGCCAGATAGACAAGATCGGAGTTACCTTTATGGAAGTTTACTGGCAGTCTACGAGAAATTAGAGCAAGATGCTCTAAGAATTAATTCCTCCGAAGGTGACGATAAGCGGACGACCAATGCAGAACGGTTATGGACAGCATATACTAAAATGCCTGCTAGAACCATGAAAATACTAGAGGAGAAAATCCAACCATATAGGGAAAAACTGAAAAAGAATAATTACAAAACTGCCAATTATTATGACATCTTAACAACGGACATAGTGAATAAAATACGTGAACTAGATGGTTTTGAACAAGAAAAAAACAAGCCATTGAGCGAAGAATTTGTCTTTGGTTATTATGCACAAAAACAAGAGTTTTACAAAAAACGTGAAAAGAAGTCAAGTGAATATGATAATGAGCAGAAAGAAGGAGGAATGAAATAATGGCAGCATTAGAAAACAAAATAGATTTTGTAATGCTATTTACAGCAGTTGGGGCAAATCCCAATGGTGATCCACTTAATGGAAACATGCCAAGAACCGATTATGATGGTTATGGTGAAATAAGTGATGTCTGCATCAAGCGAAAGATTCGAAACCGCATGCAGGATATGGAACTTTCTATCTTTGTACAATCGAATGATCGGATTGATGATGATAAAAAATCATTAGAGGAAAGATTTAATTCTGAGTTTAATTCGAAAGATTCGGATGATAAAGTGTACCAAGCAGCTTGTGAAAAATGGACAGATGTACGTTGCTTTGGCCAGGTCATGACATTTCAGAAACGCTCCATTGGAATTCGGGGGCCGGTATCAGTATCCTTAGCAAAGAGCCTTAGTCCTGTTGATGTTATCAGTATGCAGATAACTCGTAGTACGAATGGGATGATTGCAAAGAAGGAATCTGGACGTTCTTCGGATACGATGGGTACAAAACATTATGTGGAATTTGGTGTATATACCGTAAAAGGAAGCATTAATACATATTTTGCAGAGAAAACAGGATTTACTACAGAAGATGCAGAAGTAATAAAGGAAGCACTTCGCACTCTATTTGTGAACGATTCTTCATCGGCAAGACCGGAAGGAAGCATGGAGGTAAAGCAACTGTACTGGTTTACCCATCCATCCAAACTTGGCGTGGCTTCTAGTGCTAAAATTCAGAGCTTATTAGAAATCAAGGTTAAAGATGATACCATAAAGCCAGCAAGATATGAAGACTATGAAATTCAATTGAACAAGGAGAAACTTGCTCAGTTGGAAAAGAAAGGTCTTCGAGTAGAAGTCATTGAGGGATTATAAAGAAGAGGATTATCTCATGATATCTGGAATTCAACATTTTGTTTTTTGCCGAAGACAGTGGGCACTAATCCATATAGAACAACAGTGGGAAGAAAATTATTTTACTGTTGATGGTGAATTAAAGCATGAGAGAACCGATAATCCAGAAATTCATGAGAAGCGGAAAAATACGATAACGGTTCGGGCGATGCCAGTTAAATCACAGACGTTAGGGATAACAGGAAAATGTGATGTTGTGGAATTCACAAAAACTGAGAAGGAATGCGGAATTTACATTCCTCAATATGAGGGTAATTATACGGTCGCGCCTATCGAGTATAAGAGAGGAAAACCGAAAGAGGATGCTTCGGATATTCTACAACTATTGGCAGAAGTCTATTGCTTGGAAGAAATGCTGGCAACACAAATTGATAAAGGCTATTTATTTTATTTTGAGACAAGGAGAAGAGAAGAAATTCATTTCTCAAAAGAGCTTCGTCAACAAATGATCGAAATATTTGAAGAAATGCATTCCTATATGGATCGGGGATATACACCAAAAGTAAGAACAAGTAAAAAGTGCAAGACCTGTTCCTTAAAGGATATCTGTTTGCCTGAACTTAATAAAAATAAAAAGGTGAGACAATATATCCAGGGGAGGGTATCCGAATGAGACAACTCTTAAATATGCTTTTTGTTACAAAGCCGGATGTATATCTTGGATTAAACGGTGAGAATATTACTGTTCGTGAGAATGATAAAATTATCGCCAGATATCCATTACACAATTTGGAGGGAATCGTCAGCTTTTCCAACCTTGGTATAAGTTCTCAATTGATGGAGAAATGTGTATCTCAGAATATCTCAATTTGTTTTCTTACTCCAACTGGTAGATTTCGCGCAAGAGTTATAGGAGAGACAAGAGGAAACGTATTACTACGTAAAAAACAGTATCAAATAGCAGATCAAAAAGATACGTGTCTAGAGATAGCGTGCAATTTCATCCTAGGGAAAGTTTATAATGAAAAATGGCTATTGGAAAGATATATTCGTCAATATCCTATGCGGGTTCCAATGGAGGAAATGAAAAAAGCGTCCTTAAGCCTTAGCGATTATATGCATGAAATTCAAGGTAGCGAGAATATGGATCAGCTACGTGGGTTCGAAGGAAGCGCTCAAGTAGTTTATTTCAGCGAATTTGATCATATGATTATGAATCAAAAAGAGGCTTTTTACTTCAACGGAAGAAATAAAAGACCCCCAGAGGATCGGGTAAATAGCTTATTATCTTTTGCCTATACTCTTTTAGCAAATGACATTACCGCTGCATTGGAAACCGTTGGACTTGATCCCTATATTGGATTTATGCATCAAGATCGACCAGGTAGAGCTTCCCTTGCGAATGATTTAATTGAAGAATTAAGAGCTCCGATTGGTGATCGTTTTGTACTATCTTTAATAAACCGGAAACAGCTTCATGCGGATGATTTTGAGATAAATGAAAACAAGTCTGTTTATATCAAAGAAGCAGCAAGAAGAACTTTTATAAGTGAGTGGCAAAAGAAAAAGCAAGAAGAATTAACACATCCGTTTTTAGGAGAGAAGATGTCTTGGGGATTGGTTCCGTACGCTCAAGCACTTTTGCTGGCTAGGTACCTTCGCGGTGATCTTGACCAGTATCCTCCATTCTTCTGGAAGTAGAGGTCAGATATGTATATGCTAATTACCTATGATATTAATGTGACTTCAAACAAAGGTCAAAGCAGATTACGTAAAGTGGCTAAAATCTGTGTAAATTATGGGCAGAGGGTTCAAAATTCAGTATTTGAGTGTAAAGTAACAGAGGCAGAATTGCTGAAGATAAAAAAACAACTAGAAGATGTGATCGATAAAGAAACGGATAGCCTTCGTTTCTACAGGTTAGGAGATAATTACGATAAAAAAGTAAAACACATCGGAGCTAAACAGACATACAAATTTGATGATCCGATGATTTTGTAATTGGTGCGAACCTAAAGCTCTCATAAAATACCGGATAGTTTCGCACTCAAAACAACCAAAATAACTAAAATTTGTTACATAGGAATGCCTTACAATTAAGGTTAAGAAGATATATTGTTGGGTATTGTTTATAAACCACAATATCTAGCTGTCGCACCCTTCATGGGTGCGTGGATTGAAATAACTTGGCGAAAACAAAAAGATTGAAAAATGGCTACAGTCGCACCCTTCATGGGTGCGTGGATTGAAATAGCTAAAAAGGATAGCAGCACTTATATAACTTTTGTCGCACCCTTCATGGGTGCGTGGATTGAAATGGATATACCCGTATTGATTTGTAGTAATGGCAGCGGTCGCACCCTTCATGGGTGCGTGGATTGAAATAAATGGATTTAATGGAATAAATGAAGAAATACAAAGTCGCACCCTTCATGGGTGCGTGGATTGAAATGAGTGCCGGATAAATATGCCCAGGAGCGCGGAGGGTCGCACCCTTCATGGGTGCGTGGATTGAAATCTTGTAAAATATACCACGAAATTAAATAAACTTAGTCGCACCCTTCATGGGTGCGTGGATTGAAATCTTTCTCCTCCTAATGACATCATAGCGATTACGTGTCGCACCCTTCATGGGTGCGTGGATTGAAATTAAATTAGTTGAAATTAGCAAGTTGGAACTGATTACAGTCGCACCCTTCATGGGTGCGTGGATTGAAAT
>SVEA01000032.1 GCA_015057615.1 Lachnospiraceae bacterium
CTATCGAAAACCTCCTTTATAATGTTTGTTTGGATGACGGGCATTTTTAGAGGCTTCGTATAGATGCATTTTAATATAAAAAAACAAATGCTGGAAGTATGTTTTTTACATACCCCAACATTTATTATAGAACCTTTTATTTAAGCTTCCGACGGGACTCGAACCCGTGATCTATTGATTACGAATCAATTGCTCTACCAACTGAGCCACAGAAGCATATTTACCTGATTTAGTTGAATGAAACCTATAAGCTTATAGCGAACTTATAGGTCTCCTATGAAATCGAGGCGACGGGACTCGAACCCACGGCCTCTGCGTCCCGAACGCAGCGCTCTACCAAACTGAGCCACGCCTCGTAGTAATGTTGGTGTTCCATGACGAACACCGCATTAGTTATTATCTATCAAAATCATGAAAATGTCAACCATAATTTTATGTTTTTTCTTCAAATGTCTAATTTTGTACCTTTTCGTCAAATAAAATTAAGATTAGAATAGAATATTATAGATATTTTTTTCATTTCTACGCGGTTTTGCTGGGAAACTTTATAGCTTTCTAAGTACTTGGCGATATATTTTTTTCTGTTTTTGCACTACAACTAATTCGCCATGTTCTATCATCTTTTTAATTCTTTTTGCATACCACCAGTCACCTATTCCAAGACGATATTTTCCTAAAATATTTGCAATTAGACGTCCCATAACAATCTCGCCATCCGGAATTTCTTTTCTAATAATATGGTCATAGAAATCTTCTGGAACACCAATTACTTTACCATTTACAACAGCTCGCAAAGTACTTCTTTCTTCCTTTAAATCATTCCATTTGGAAGCAAAGGAGCGTATTTCACAGGTAGATAACTCTTTTTCCTGCGGAAGAAATTTATAAAACTTTCCTGCATTTATTTCTCCCCAGGTTGTATAAAATTGTATTCCATTATCTGAAAACTGCATATACTGTGGTAATTTTATAGCAGAAATTTTGCAATCATTCTCTCTCAAAAGATTGCATACATAATAAAATCCACACAAAGAATACGGTGCATCACTATACCATAAACGAAAGCATTCTCCATGCGAAGCATATTTTTTCAATCGCTTGATTTCCTTTAAATATTTATCCCATGCATCCTCTAACCATTTTAGTGTATTTTTATCACCGGATTCATTTATTGTATAAAGATCAAAAATAAGGTTTTTTCGGTATTCACTACCAATTGGAACGGTAATATCTCCAATATCCAGAATGAACGGTATACAAACCACTTCCGAGGAATTACCACCTATTGCTTTCCCATCAAACATTTTATCAAACTCCTCTTTACTTGGCTTTTTCCCAATCCAAGCTGTTGGTCCACTAAATTCAGGCCTTCGATAATTCTTTGCCACTTTCATGGTTTCGCCTTCACTCTCGCCGAACATTACTTCTATCATAAAAATACTCCTTTTTTAATAATGCATATCGTTTTCCGGTCTTAATAAAATCTATTAACTCATTCACATCAAGCCATGGCACTCCATTTCAGAACGCCGAAAGTCATCTTATGTAACTTATCTATTTTCTCAAGATAACTCTATCTGATACTGAGGAAGGTTCATACTATTCGGTTCTTCTTTGGTTATGGGTTAAATAAGCCGATTTCACTCAAAGTACCTCTTATATCAATCTGATAGAAATTCCTTTTCATGTGTTTTAAAAAAATCAAAATAGGTACGCACATTTTCTAAATCAGTCCAGCGTTCTATCGTAACCGGATTTTTATCAAGGTTATAAATTCTTGCTCCATGCATTGATAGCAGAAATGGTGAGTGGGTTGATATAATAAACTGACATCCGAAAAATCGTACCGAATCCTCAAGAAATCTCATTAATTCCATTTGACGTTTTGGAGATAGGCTGTTTTCCGGCTCGTCCAATAAATACAGTCCGTTTTCACCGATCTTCTCAGTAAAATAAAAAAAGGCACTTTCCCCATTCGAATACTCGCGAATATTGTCCATCACTTCTCCTCGAACAAAGCGTGATTGGGTTTTTCGCCTGGCGTTATTCACTTTTTTCAGTTGTTCATAATCCTCCATGGATTTCATCTGAAATTGTGAGTACTTCGCATCCAGATATTCATCAAATAACGTTTCCCGCTTCAAGTCAATTCCCTCATTCAGGTTTCGTATATTCAGCATATAATCAAATACATCATCGCTTGTAATAATTCTACTCTTCTTCGGAAGTTCTGCTTCTGGATTCACCCTGCACATTTCCACATAATCGTTAAAAAAATTAGATTTGTTATAAATCGAATCCCGGCAGATACCAGATTTTTCTGCAATCACATTGAGAGCAGTCGATTTTCCTGAACCATTACCACCATATAATACGGTAACCGATTCGAAATCAAGCCTGCCAAGGTTATGCTTCGATAATATCTTGAACGGATAATACGAATCATAGCAGGTTCTTTTTATACCCATGAAAAAGTTAAATTCCATGTCAGCATTCGGAAAGGTAAAGTTCTTTATATAAATCATTTTATTCTCCAATCGTACTTCATTACGCAAACCAGCAAAATCATTTGTCCTCCAGTCATTATTTATACTGGCTAAATTAGCTGTTTTTGAAACATCTATTCCTCTATAACCCTGCAAACCTTTTGACCACACTTTGTACATTTTCCATTCAGAAGGATTCCCAATCCCTTTTCCTGCGTTATCGTATACCCTGGAGCGATTGCCGTTACACCACAGCTTCCACAATACACGTTCTGCAGCAATTTTTCCCGAATATCTTTCGGAATACTATTCCATTTTCTCATTGCATCTATATCAGAAATATTATTCATAACATATTCCTTTCCTTGAAAATTACAGTTCCTATGTTTCTAAACAATCAATATTCAAACCTGACTTCTTTTCTAAATATTGTTTTATTTCAATATGTTTATTCCATTTACTTAAAGGATAGTAACCATACCTTTTCTTTACATCATTCATACGTACCTCAATTTTGACCGGTCCATCAGGAAAAGCAATGCTATCACATAATTGTATCAGCTTGTCATAATCATCGTACTCATATTTATTAATTAAGGCAGCTATTTCTTGTAAATCCCTTTCGGGAACATCCTGACGTCCAATATATGTATTAATATCCTTATCAGCAAAGGAATGGGTTATACATATTCTGGCAGCCTCGGCGTACCCAAGGTTCATTAAATAATGATATCCATCAATCACATGAGCCAAGTTTGTTACACCTTCTCTTCGGCCGATATCATGTAAAAGTCCAATTATGTAAGCTTTCTCTTCATCAATATCATCGCATTGCTTACCAATTGCATATGCACAATTTGCAACAACGATCGAATGGGCCTTCCATGGGCCGGGATTTCTTTTATATGCTTCATCAAGTAGGATTATTGCTTGCTCTTTGGTTGGTAGCATAAATCTTCTCCTTTATAGTTTTAGTATCATTTCTTAACCGTACACCATCATGTATATGTTTCAACCGGATAAAAGCCCTGCAGACAATCACTTCTTAAAATAAAAATATATCTTCCTTTTTATCTATATAGCTCATTTTTTGAAAACAGCTCACAATATTCCATTTGATGCTTATAGAACGCATCATGGTCTCCCCCTGTAAATTCTAACTTTATATTTTTATCTAAAGTATTATCCTGTTCAACAATATCAGGATAAGTATAGGCATAAAAATAAGCGCGTTGCTCCCAAACATCTTCCGCACTGGCGGGATATTTAAAATTCTCATCCTGACTTTCAAAATAAGTTTTCTTATTTTGAATCTTCTTTTGTTCAAATCCATTATTCAGGAACCGCTTCGTTTGCTTATAAAAATGTCCGCCGCCACATATAACCAATATTTTTGAATTTTCAGGCAATGTATTCAAATTATTATTGATATTTGCAAATATCATATCATCACGCTTATCATTTGTTGTGTTTGCTTGAAAATCATTATCCACAACCCACCAATCTATCATTTCTACTGGAATATCGTTATCTGTACAATAACTATATACAACGCACATATCTACCGGCCCGTCAACCACGCCATAGTCTTTGAAAGACTGTTCTCTCGCTTCCAAAAAGACAACGTCTGGATTTACCTTTTGAACGACGCTCAAAAGGTCTTCCATCGAATAGTTCAGCCATTTGTTAAAATGATAATCATGAAATGCTCCTAACAAATAAACTTCTTGCTTCTGTGTGATTTCAAATTTATTTAATAGGCTGTTTTTATTCAAATATTTATTCCACCACAATCCTGACACCACAATTGCCACTATGAGTATTATTGAAAACCCTATGAATATTTTCTTTACTATTTTTGACTTTTTCTTATCTCTACTAGCCATTCTATCCCCCATACATGTTTTTTTAAAAATGACATACAGAGCCACTTTCCTGTTTATTACTTTCTTGTTGAAACATATAGCAGCTTTCCCTTAACATTTGAATAATCGTTAGTTTGTAATTTTAAAAATATTACAACACTAATTTAATTATAGCATCACAGTATATGGATTTCTACCTTTTTATCCCATTAAATTCTAAGCTAAAATAATCAGTTCAATATTTTCATGAATCGAAGCGTTTATCTTTCTTCGCCTTTCTTCGCCTTTCTTCGCCTTTCTTCGTCTTTCTTCGTTTCCCTTCTCTTTTCCTTCATTTTTTCTTCATCACTTTTTTCCTTCAAAAAAGTGAAATGAGCTAAAGTGCTTGATTTTCCTGTATTTTCAGGGGGTTTTTTTCATGATTGGTTAAAAGCTCCGCGTGGTCCGATATGTTTTGAGTAAAAAACAGACCTGAGACGAGGCGGTTATGAACCGCTTATTGGTTCATTGCCCTACTCTAGGTCTGAATTATTTATTTTTCTGCGAGATTTTCGCACTATTTTCTATTATGTCGACGAGGATAATTGCGGTTGCCTCAACGATATTGAGGAGTACCTGATGACAGCAAAGCCTAGTAAGCCGTTACGATGCCGCCTTCATTTGCATACATCGTACTTACTCCGGCAGTTTCTACAATCAGGTAATCCTTAAAGGGTACCCTCTTTAGTATCTCATCCTTAAGAAACAGTGCCCGCTCATAGCAATTGCAGTGGGCAATTGTTAAAAGTTTCTCATGCGGTTTGATAACATCCTTCTCAATGAGCTTTGCCATGGTAACCAAGGCACGCATAATGCCTCTTGCCTGATCGAGTTTGCAGACGTTCCCTTCCGGTGTCCCGCCCATGACCGGTTTAATATTAAGCGTATTGCAGATCAGCGCCTGCAGAGTGCTTAAGCGTCCATTTTTTCGCATAGTATCCAGACTTTCGATTACAAATTTCGTTTTCATTCCGTCACGGAACTCATTGATTTGCTGCATAACATTTTCAAAGGATAACCCTTCCGCAATTAGTTCACGCAGCTTCGTTGTCAGCAGCGTCTGTCCTGCGGAAGCAGACCGGGAATCTATGATTCCAATGTTTTTATCCGGATTCTCCTCCAGATATAATCTTTTAGCAAGCTCAGCGCTATTATAGGAACCGCTTAATTTTGATGACAGAGTCACCACATAGGTATCCCCTTCGCCGATAAATTCTTTCATATAATCATCGGGAGAAGGACAGGCCGACTTTGGACAGTTGGGGCTTTCCTTCATCATTTTTAAAAACTGATGAACATTAAAATTTTCATCATCCTTAAGATGATGCTCATCAACAATTAAAGTAAGCGGTATTATTTTAATATGTGGATCATTTTTCAACTCTTTGGTTAAATCCGTGCAGCTATCCCCAATAATTTTATAATTCATTCTTTTTCCTCCTAAAACAATTGATATATATTATTATTTATTTATCATAATTTATAAGATTGCGATACATTGTAAGCTTCATTATTTTTCATAATATGAGTACTACATTATATGGTTTTCATTACTATATCATAGCATATATCAAACGAAATGAAAAGAGAATTATAAAATTATTATACTTTTTTATATATTTTTTATTCTTCTAAACAAAGAGTTTGCCAAGGCAAACTCTCGCGCCGAGCGTATTCTGCTGCAGGCAGATAAATACCTAACGAATACATGTTTCAAGTATTCGTTACGTGCTGAGTGCGTCATCTCCATGTGAACTATGTTCACACGGAGGTTTTTTAATCGTATAGGACACGCCGTATACGATTAAAAAGGCTGTCATGAACTTACCTATGGCTTAATAAATCGTTCATGACAGCCTTTCCTATATCGTACTGCTTACAATGGCTGCAATTCAGCTATTGTAAATAATGTGTTTATTTTGCGAGCAGCATCATAATCTCATTGCTTCTCTGAATAAATTTCGTCATTGCTTCCGGTTCGAGCGGTTTATGACTGAGCATTGCCAGATCATAGAGCTGCTCGCAGATCATAGGCGTATGCTCGGATTTCTCATTTTCAATAATATACTGAACCAGCTTATTATTTGCATTTAAAACAAGAGTTTCGTTATCACCGAACATGTTCGGATCCATGCCGCCCATATTATACATACGCATCATATCCTGCATTCTGCGGCTTTCCTCAGACAAGGTCATAACAGAGGAGATCTTCTCATTCTTCAGCCTCTCCACCTTAACCTCCAGCTTCTCCTTACCCAGAACCTTCTGGAAAAGCTTTGCCAGAGACTCTTCGTTCTTCTTTAAGGTCTTTTGATCCTTCTTCTTAGTCTCTTCCTTAAAGCTGTCCGTAATATCTGCATCGATCCGCTGGAATTTTATTGTTTGATCCTGATATTCCATTTGCGTAATAAACGGC
Source organism: Lachnospiraceae bacterium (assembly GCA_015057615.1). Taxonomy (GTDB): domain Bacteria; phylum Bacillota; class Clostridia; order Lachnospirales; family Lachnospiraceae; genus Mobilitalea. The sequence goes on from SVEA01000032.1 coordinate 6,807, forward strand.
TGATCAATGTTATGCGTTAAGATGAAGGCATCAATACCTGCTTCCTTAAACATATTAATGTATTGACTCTGCTGCTTCTCATCCGTTACATAGTAAACGATTGTTTTCTTTGCTTCCTCATCTTCCTCCGAATGCTCGTGATCATGACCACATTCGCACTTCTCATCTTCTTTATGATCATGACCGCATTCGCACTTTTCATCCTCTTTATGATCGTGACCGCATTCACATTTCTTATCCGTTTCTTCATCCGTATGCTGGTCCTTCTTCTCTTCGGATTCTTGTGCTTTCTTTGCATCCTTGTCTGCTGCTTCGTTCTCCGACGCTTTCTTATTCTCGTCTTCCTTAAGAGCCTTGCTCTTTTCCACATACTCCGGCAGTGTAATATACTTTCCTTCTAAGTTCTTAAAGATGATATAATCCTTCATCTTTTCCCGGAATTTATCATCCTTTAAGCAGCCAAATTTGATAAATGGACTAATATCATCCCAGAATTTCTCGTAGTTCTCTTTTTCTACCTTGTACATTCCGGATAGCTTATCCGCTACCTTCTTCGTAATATAATCCGAGATCTTCTTAACGAATCCGTCATTCTGCAATGCGCTTCGGGAAACATTAAGCGGCAGATCGGGACAATCGATGATACCCTTTAAGAGCATCAAGAACTCCGGAATTACTTCCTTAATATTGTCTGCAATAAATACCTGGTTGCTGTAGAGCTTAATCAAGCCTTCCAAAGAATCATATTCGGTATTGATCTTCGGGAAGTACAGGATACCCTTTAAGTTGAACGGATAATCCATATTCAAATGGATCCAGAATAACGGCTCCTTAAAGTCATGGAACACCTTACGGTAGAATTCCTTGTATTCTTCCTCTGTGCAATCGTTTGGATGCTTCATCCAGAGCGGCTTCGTATCGTTGATCGGTTCCGGTTTTTTCTCCTCTTCCTTGCTGTTGTCCTCCGTAGCCTTGCCATCCTCGTCTACAGATGCCTCGATCACCTTTTCTTCCTTCTCCTCTTCTACCGGTGCATTTGCATTTTCAAAATAGATCTCGATCGGCATGAAGGAGCAATACTTTTGAATAACTTCTTTCGCGCGATATTCGTTCGAAAATTCATAGCTGTCCTCATTTAAGTATAAGGTGATCTCCGTACCGCGGTCTGTCTTTTCACCCTCGTCCATTGCAAATTCTGTACCACCTTCGGACTCCCAATGAACCGGAACGGCATCCTTTTGCCAAGAAAGCGTATCAATCGTTACTTTATCGGCTACCATGAAAGCGGAATAGAAACCTAATCCAAAGTGCCCGATGATCTGATCCTCATTCGTCTTGTCTTGATACTGCTCTAAGAATTTCTTGGCTCCCGAAAATGCGATCTGATTGATGTACTCTTTTACTTCCTCTGCGGTCATACCGATACCATTATCAGTGAATTTGATGGATTTCTCCTCCGGATTAACCGTTACGGTTATTTTGAACTCATTGTCCTCCGGGAGGTCAACCTCACCCATAATCTCCAGCTTCTTCAGCTTTGTAATTGCATCACAGCCGTTGGAGATCAATTCTCTCATGAAAATGTCATGGTCAGAGTATAACCATTTCTTAATAATCGGAAATATGTTCTCGGAATTAATGGATAAATTGCCACGTTCTGTACTCATACTTACACTCCTTTTTCTTTCCTTGTATTATTTCATAGCAGGAACAGTTTCTATTTTCCTGCCTGCCTTGCTACTTATGATAAGTGAATCATACGAAGCACTTATCGTTGTGAGAATTGCTTCCATGGATATCATAATACGGTAAAATATAAATGTCAAGAAAAAATTAGCACTCATTCATTCAGAGTGCTAACAAGAAGCTATTTTTTCATTTTTTATTGAATTTATTTCTTTTCACCATTCCTCTTCAATTAAGATTCCCTGCTGCCGGAGGATATTCCTTACCTCTTTGTCCCACTCCTGTTCCAGGGTCTTATCCAGGGTAAATGTCTTAATCGCGGTACCTGTGATGATATGAAGTTCGTCCTTTTCAAACCGAACATTCATATAGAGACCGCCGACCTCTTCCGGGCGCAGCCGTCCGGCAAGCCGTTCCACTACTTTCTCGGTTTGCTCCTTCGGTAATTGAAAGACTATTTTCAAAGTTAGGGGCGTCTTATTGCCTTTGATCATAGCAAACGCAATGGCACGGACATCACTCCATAAGGTAGCCCGGTTTTCTCCCCGCTCCTCCAGTTCCTCTTTCGTAAAGAACGCTTCATGAAACTGCCCGGAGATCGTGAAGCTTGTAAATGTTGCAAGCTCCATTTCCTTTAAAAGAAATGCATCAAATACATTCTGTGTCAGAAGCTTTGCCATAAATATCTTGACCTCAGGTATTTTTAGTGAAATCATTTATCTCCCCCCATTCATTTGTTTTTTATAAATTTTTATGTAACGAAACAATGTTACGTTTACAGCAATATTTGATTTGAGTGTCAGAAACCTTCCTAACAAATCGGTTTTTGACACTAATATTTTGCATTATAATTACTAGTATATAATTTATTGAATGACGAACAATAATAACAACATCTTATTCTTATTTCATTCATTATAATACTCTCATCATTAGGAGGATTGTAATCATGTATTTTAAGCCGTCAAGTAAAAAAACCTACTATCGTTTTCCAACCTCCAATCGAATTACGGATTCGGATATCCGATACTATTTCCCGGAAAAGCCGGAGCAATTCGAAGAAGATGCTAATTTTGATACAAGATTAACCAACCAGCTTCCAGAAAAGGAAACGCACCTATAATCAAAAGAACAGACGAACTATATATAGCAGGAGCAAATGGGCAGGGTAAAAGATATAAAAGAAGTATTTTATGTCTTTGCCCTTTTCGCCGTTATATAATGAGATAAATAGCATCGATAAGGTTGCCAATATATTAATGCTTCCTATAATTCCGCCAGACACAATCAGTAAGGACACCGTTAATAATACCTTGTTTCCCCGAAATAGATAAAATGCTGCAATTAATAAAATTCCTGCATAGCTATAATCCGTTCTTAAAAGAAATGCAGCAAAGCAGAAAACCAAGGTAAGCGCCGAAATGATCGCACTGCTGTAAATAACCTCATTCTGAAATTTCTTTTCTACCCGATTGATAAGAGTAATTAATAGGAGTCCTAAGAAAAGAGTAAAGAAAACATTCTGGCTTTGCATCATTCTGTTTAAAACGATGGTATATTCGCCTTTGCTGATTTCCCTGACAAGATTTGCTCCGGGGTGGTTAGAATTATAAAATGCGATATCGAACGGGATTTCTGACAGCAGGGCAAAGGCACCCAGTCTTGCCAGATAGCGCTTAATATTACTGGTATGATAGAAGCCCTCTACAATGAGAAATACAAAGATCGGAAATGCCAATCTTCCGATGCCGCGAAAGATGAAATAAAGCAATGTATTCTCCGGAATAAATATGGCTCCGATATGATCAATCAGCATTGTAATAATTGCAATCATTTTCAATGTAAATGAACACATAAACGATATCCTCTCCCATTCCAAGAGCCATGAATAATATATTTTTATCCTGGCTCAGACTTACTCGTTAATATATCCTAATGAATTTTCCTTTCTGGCATAACAGAGACAAAATTAAAATTCTAAGGATATATAATAACTCGTAAAAATTCGTCATGATAAAAGTATAATATTCATGGCAGATAAGTTTACCGAAAGCGGATTTCATCAAATAATCCGTTTTCTAATCAACTGAAAAATTCGATCTATCCCTTAATACAAATCTCATTCTAATTATATATGCATTCTCTTATTAATCTCTATTTTCATACTATCACCCTCGAATATCATGATAGCCGACAGGCTGATTGCACTTACCGCCACGCAGATGACCGAAGGAACGATAACATTCAGCCATCCAAACAGAATAAATATAATCGGGGCAAATCCAAAGATTCCATCCACCAGAAAATATATGATCAGATCCCGTACACCTATTTTCAGTATCTTCGCCGCAACCGCCATGACAATCATTGCTCCAACACAGATGGAGGGGATTACATAATCAATGGACCAGCCGATCCATCCCATGGAGACATCCCACAGCACCGATAGAATACTGATCAGTCCCACCTGCCAGACAATTGTCTTAGGAATGTTATTCTTCTTACGGATAATAAAAAACAAACTTATCCACATACATAATATACCTGCGGCAACTAGGATAGACCAACGGGATTCCCTGGTAAATATCATATTTACTGCAAAGCTGATAACGGTCACTGCGATGGAAATAAACAGGAGAATTCGGATAAAGACATTGAATTCCTGATATATCGTAGGAATCTGAGGAAATACTTCTTCCTCCTGCGCACTCTCCCTCTGCTCAATAAGCCCTCCGCAGAGCGGACAGACAAGATGATTTCCAATAATTTTTACTTTACAATGTTCACAGTATTGCATCCTTTTCCTCCAATCTGTAAGCCGGATCGCTTGTCATCCCACTTCTCTGCTGTTTGAGGTTATAGTTATTGCGGTCCCTTCCTGCGAAAGCATCCGAAAAAAGTTTTTCTGAATATCCGTTCCGTCAAACGGGGAGGCAAAGCTGATTACCAGTTGATCACCAAAGGAGCACATCCCGATCTGAGGGCGCCTGGCACTATTAAAGCAGTTAAAAAGCGTAATGTAAGGAGCAAGCTCCTTTGCAACGGTTATTTTGCCGACATTGGACAGCGTAGCCGTAATTCCTTTATCATTAATCCGATTCGCAAAACGCAATACCCAGTCCTTGATAAATAAGGGAACCACACGCATAAAGGCATTATGCTCCAGAGCGGATAAACGATTCATGTGCTTCCTCAATTTTTCCTCAGTCAGTTCTCTGGCAAATGCTTCTTTTACTCCCTTTATAACGCTGTCTAGGTCATCTTCATTTTTCGTAAAATCATAGCTGATATTAATCGTACCGAAAAAATTTCTTGCGGTAACGGAGGGAAAATAAAATCTTAAATTAACGGGAACCGATAGAACTACCGGATACTTTTTTGAACGCGCCGGCATTTCCTGATAAATCGCCTTCATAAACAATGCGGTCAGATATATGGTCAGAGTGGTATTGTAACGATGCGCCAGAGCCAGCACTTCTTTCACGCTCATAACACCCTCTATCACTTTCAACCGGTTGTCGATCGAACGTCTTCCGGCAATCCGATATGCGCGTGTAACCTTTACCCTATTGAGGCATTTCTCTCCCGTATAATGCTTTAAGAAGCTATCGTCCATTTTCTGCGCAAAGGAAGCATCATAATCTAAGCTCGGCAGCTGCTCCTTAAAATCACCCTTATACTTGCCTGTAATATAAAAATACAATAACGTCTTAAAAAAGCCCAAAGCACCGGTACCGTCCCCCAGCGCATGATACATTTCCAGATTAATCCGTCTTCGGTAATAGGTTACCTCGAACAGAAGATTTCTTCGATTTGGATGATACAGCGTACTGCAGGGCGACTTGTATTCCTCTGCGACCTCCGGCATCAATTCCGTGCTTTCAAAATAGTACCAAAATACACCCTTCCTTAATATGGAACGATAGACTGGAAAAAGAATGATCGTCTTATTTACTGCCTCCTGAAGGATTTCCCTGTCAACTTCTTCCTTAAGTTCGCATACAAAACGAAAGACCTTCGTATCCTTTTCATCTGTATTCGGCGGAAATATCTTTGCTGCATTATCCAGTCTTGTCCATTGAACGGGCTTTTTTCTTGTCATTAACAATCCCAAACTCCTTCTAAGTGTATTACTTTCTTCACCCAAACGTAAAATTATAATTAATCGATACCATTTGCTATACTTACTCTATTTATGATATGAGATATAAAAGCCTTCTTAACAAATCGTCTTCATCAATTTGCAACTTCCTACTCTGTTGTTAAGAACCGGTTGATTAGCTCGTAGCTGCGTTTCACATGCACAAAACGTTTTGGCAGAGCGATAAAGCCATGCAGGGCATCCTTCATTCGGTATACCTCCACATGATTGCCAGAGTCATGAAGCTTCTTCCCATACGCTTCCCCCTCATCCCGAAGAGGATCATAGCCCGCGGTAATGATCAGGGTGTCCGGCTGATTCGACAAATCCTCAGCGAGTAAAGGTGTAAAATAAGGATTTTTCCGATCTTCCTCACTGCTTTGATACAACTCCATGTATTCGCTAATTCGCTTTGCCGTTAATAAATAGTCCGTACCGTAATCTCTAACAGAAGTAAAAGGTGATGTCTCGCTATGATCATTCCAGGTCTGTGGATACAGAAGTATCTGCTTGGATGGAATAAATTCCCCGCGATCCCTTGCCATTAAGGATACAACGGCGGCCAGATTCCCGCCGGCACTGTCTCCGATCAGAGCTATCCTTTCCTGCGGGATATCAAATAAGGTGCAGTCTAAAAAGATTTCTCTGGTAACTGCATAGCAGTCCTCCGGAGCTGCCGGAAAATGATACTCCGGCGCCAGGCGGTAATCCACCGATACCACCAGATGCCCGGTCTGATTTGCCATATTCGTACAGACACTACTATAGCTATCTATATTTCCAACGACGAAGCCTCCGCCGTGGAAGAATATTAAAATTCCTTTTACATTTTCCTCATCGGACGGCATAAAAATCCGAACCGGAATTTCATGATCCAAACTTGGGATTTTATGATCCCACATTTTATAAAGCGGTTTTATATATGGGTGTGCAGCATTCTTTAGCTGCCTCTTTAATTTGTATGACTTCTTAATATCCAATTCCGGATAGGATAATGCTTTTAATGCCATTTTCATAGCCTTATTAATCGCCATAAAAATATCCATGCCTTTCTTGACTGCTTGCAACCTTTAGGCTGCAGGCTCTATTTTGCGTGTAAAAGATCATAATATTTCTGCCGCATTGCGCATCTCAATAACCCGGAAGAACAAGGAGCGAGCACCTATGTGCGAACTTCGTAGTTCTCCTAAAGAATAGCTGCTTTTGCTATTCTTGTAATGGCTCGCAGTTTTATGCGAGACTATTCATGCTTCCCCCATTAGTTTTATAATTTCATTCTATACTAAGTCAGATAGAAAAGTCAAATGAAACTAAGCCTGCCGCGCCTTCTTTACGTATCCTCCGAAAGCATCTTCAGAAAGTTAAAAATCTGCAGAAATTTATACTTTCCCTGCAGATTTTATACGTGATTACAGAACTATAATTATTATTTATCTTAATGCCTTTAAATATTCTTCTGCTATAATACTGTGTCCGATTCGGGTAGGATGAACGCCATCCTCCGTGATCTGTTTGCAGGTATACATTTCAACCTCCGCCTTCGCAAGAATGCCATCCATTGGGATGTAGTAATCGGCAAATTCCTTGGCAAGCCTTCTTACCGCCTGAATCTTCGGATCCAGATCCTCCCTCCAGCATGCCTTCGCTTGATCCGTATTGAGTAGAAATTGTTCGATCATCATAATCTTGCAGTCTGGCAGATCGGCTTTGATCCTTGTCAAAAGCTTATGATAGGTCTTTTCAAAGCTTTCTACGCTTGTTGGATCATTACTATCATACCTTCTCCAGGTATCGTTAATTCCTATTAAAATCGAGAGAAAATCCGGCTTAATTGCCTTAAAATCCTCTTCATACCTTTCCAGTAAATTCTTGACACGATTTCCCGATACACCCTTATTGACAAAGGTTACTTTACTGTCTGGGAAAAGTAACCGGTATTTCTGTGCCACCATTTCAGGATATCCTCCGCCAAGAGATGTTATATCAGAATAATTTCTTCCGCAATCGGTTACACTGTCCCCTTGAAACAGGACAACTTGTCCGTCTTGAAACATATTTCTCATAACCTTATCCTCCAATGCTCTCGTTTTGGTACTTCTTCTTAATTGCATATTATAGCAGGGCACAATTCTTCCTGCAACCATTACTTCCTTGTTCTGGTCAATGGCGGAATAGAAATATATCTTGCAAAAACAGGAATTTACGATATAATAAAAACGGAATGAGGAAATGCAAGCCTGCTTGCATTTTCCGAGTGGAGTGCCAAGATCAGGAACAAGTTTTTGGTTCATGATACAATAAAGGCGTAGTGAGCATATACAAGCTTGCTTGTGATATACGATCGGAGCCAAAGATCAAGAACACGTTTTTTGTTCATGATACAATAGAAATAGCTGTTTTTGCGATAAACGAATTCGTATGTGAATTCGTTTGACATTGTTGAGAAAGTAATTTAGGAGGTTTTTATGATACAGGCTAGTGATGTAACATTAAGGATCGGAAAGCGTGCATTATTCGAAGATGTAAATATTAAATTTACCGAGGGTAATTGCTATGGACTCATCGGTGCAAACGGTGCAGGCAAATCCACCTTTCTTAAAATATTAAACGGACAGATCGAACCTACAAAGGGTGATATCATTATTACTCCCGGGCAGAGATTATCTTTTCTGCAGCAGGATCATTTTAAATATGATACTTTCGAGGTACTTGATACCGTAATCATGGGAAATCAGCGTTTGTATAATGTTATGAGGGAAAAAGAACAAATCTATGCAAAAGAGGATTTTACCGAAGAGGATGGAATCCGTGCCAGTGAGTTGGAAGGGGAATTTGCTTCCATGGACGGCTGGGAGGCAGAAGCTAATGCGGCATCCCTCTTAAATGGTTTAGGTATTGAGACAGAGCTTCACTACAAGAAAATGAGCGAGTTAAACGGCGGTGAGAAGGTTAAGGTTCTACTGGCGCAGGCATTGTTTGGCAATCCGGATATTCTTCTCTTAGACGAGCCAACGAACCATTTGGATTTAGAGGCAATCCGCTGGCTGGAGGAATTCTTAATTAACTTTGATAATACGGTAATTGTGGTATCCCATGACCGTTACTTTTTGAATAAGGTCTGTACCCATACCGCAGATATTGACTATGGTAAAATTCAGTTATATGCTGGTAACTATGATTTCTGGTACGAATCCAGCCAATTGATGGTCCGGCAGATGAAGGAAGCCAATAAGAAAAAGGAAGAGAAGATCAAGGAGCTTCAGGAATTTATTCAAAGGTTCTCCGCCAATGCTTCCAAATCTAAGCAGGCGACTTCAAGGAAAAGAGCCTTAGAGAAGATTGAGCTGGACGATATCCGGCCTTCCAGCAGGAAGTATCCTTATATTGACTTCAGACCCAGCCGTGAAATCGGCAATGAAGTACTTACCGTAGAGGGAATCTCAAAGACCATTGACGGGGTTAAGATATTAGACAATATCTCCTTTATTGTCGGTCATGACGATAAGATCGCCTTTGTCGGTCCGAACACGCTTGCCACTACAACCCTGTTCCGCATCCTCTCCGGCGAATTAGAACCGGACGAAGGCAGCTATAAATGGGGAATAACTACAACCGTATCCTATTTCCCGAAGGACAACACACAGCTTTTTGCAGGGGAGGAAACGATCGTAGACTTCCTAATGCCCTTTTCTCCGGAAAAGGATGTTACCTATGTCCGCGGCTTTATGGGAAGAATGCTGTTTGCAGGGGAGGAAGGTTCCAAGAAGGTCAACGTGCTCTCCGGTGGAGAAAGAGTCCGTGTCATGCTTTCGAAGATGATGCTTACCGGCGCCAATGTATTATTAATGGATGAGCCGACGAATCACCTGGATATGGAATCCATCACTTCATTAAATAACGGTTTAATTAAGTTCGCGGGCGTTCTGCTCTTCACCTCGCAGGACCATCAATTTATACAGACAACCGCGAACCGTATTATGGAACTCACACCGCATGGCTTGATTGATAAGATTACGACCTACGATGAATATCTGGATAATGATGAAATGGCAAGAAAGAGACAGGTAATGCAGTTTAATACGGAAGACGAAGAAATCGAAGAATAGAAACAGTACTATCAGAGAAATAGAGGGTGCAGACCAAAAACGTTTGCACCCTCTTATTTTAAATTTAATATCTACAAACGGTTCTCTCCATCAAAGAAAAACACTCCGCAACCCATTCCTACTTTGTTCCCTTTCATCAGCCAGTCGGCGTAGCCCCGCTGCAGTGAAGTATCCCGCGGAAGCTCCTTCGGATCCTTTTGGCGTTCTTTATAGAAAATTCTCCACAGATCGTTCGAGCCATTCTCATAGAAGCTTGTGGATACGATATCATAATCCTTCATAAAGGTTACAATATGGGAATCCTTCGATAAGATTTCTTTATTCGGAGGGAATAAAAGCCAGGAATTACAGACAAACGGAATCGGCTTTCCTTGAAAATGATCCCGAAAGAATACCGCTGCTCTGCGGTAGGATTCCTGACAATCCTCATGAAGTAACGGACCGCACGAAGGAATATGTACATTGATCACCGGATCTCCGTCATGAATGGAATATCCATCTTTTTCATAAGACTTAGAGCTCTTAATTATCTCAAATTGCAGACGTCCAAGGGCAAAGAGCTCCATCCGGAAGAATCCAGCCTCCCATCCCGCAACAAAGCTTCCCCATACATTATGCATTTTTTTACATTCAAACAGCTTCCACTTTAAATCACACATGGAATCATAGTAGACTTGATAGGAAATTTTTCGATCCTCGTAAATTTTTCTCAATTGCTTTGACAGACCGATCAAAAAAAGCAGCGCCATTGTATATTTATGTACACCGCATAGCTCTGCAGCATTATCTAACGACTCCAGTGCCTTCGTATAATCCTTCAATTCATCCTTACAATACTGTTCCATAAAGTCGGTATAAATCCTATCCGCCTCCTGGTTTTTGGATAACCGCTGATATCCTGATAACAAAGTTTGTTTTGCTTCCTCCGGATACTGAAATTCGTCACAGAAGGATGCAATGTAATCGTACATGTGCATTCCCGTCCTTTCTTAATTGATATGAGTGTCAAAAGCCTCCCTAACAAATCGCCTTCATTAATTTGCACAAAATCAAGGAAAAACTTAAGTAATAGGAAACAATATTTTTTATAAACCAGCTTTTATTATGAAAACGTCTCTTTGTTAGCAAAAAGACGCAACAATCCCCCCCTATGAAGCTTTTTCATAGTTTTTATGGATTTAGATAGCAGTGGCAGGCTGCCAGCCCAAATCATTTAATC
>SVEA01000033.1 GCA_015057615.1 Lachnospiraceae bacterium
ATAACATACGTAACACTACTGATTATTCTATTCGCCCCAGCATAGCTGGGGGATTAAACAGTTCATTTATAAAAATCACAAAAACAGCTTTTATATTTATGTCAAATCAAGCAAATGCAATCCGAATACAGTCATTAAATATATTGGACGTTATCTTAAAGACCGATAATTGCTACCGCTCGTATTGATGACTATGATGGAGAAAATGTTACCTTTCACTACAACCGTCATGAGGATGAAAAACTTGTTACTGAAACAGTCCCTATTCTTAATTTCATTGAACGGCTTATCCGTCACATCCCGGAAAAACATTTCAAAATAATTCGATACTATGATCTCTATGCAAGACACCGCATAACTGACAAAAAACCGAACCATGCTATTGCAAAAGAAAAGCATGGCATTTATCTTTCTTTCAATAAATGATGATGATTCGGTGAAGAAGGTTTATATCTTCTAATCTGCAATCGTCTATTTCTTATGCCTGCCTTTGTGCATGCATTTTTTAATACTGAATGATTCTTACGGAGCAATTTCCTATAAAAACTGGAGTGTCAAAAGCTATCCTAACAAATCGGCTTCGTTAATTTGCACAAATCAATGGAATACTTAGGTAATAGGCAATTATATTTTAATGCGCAACTGTTTGAAGTCGTTGATACTTAGATCATGTATTTTGTGGTTTTATGTACCATTACGTACTTCAACCAAGCGGGAACATGTTGCGAATGAAATATGTTTCCTGTTACTTATCAATGCATAAATTGTGCAAATTGATCAAATCAGTTTTAGAAATTGGCTTTTTACACTTAAATCCTATAAAGCCAAAACAGGGTTGCTGCAATAATGTAAATGCAGCAACCCTGTATAGAGCTTAATCAAAATATACTGTTTTCCCGGTTCTTCCGGATTCATATATCGCTTCCAGAATTCTGGTAACCGCAAGTGCCTGCTCCGGTTTTACAACAAGCTCGGTTCCCTTTGTGATTGCATTATAGAATACTCTCTGCTCAATATCGGTATCCTGGTCGGACTCTCCTTCAAAGAATGCAACCCCGCCGGAGTTCAGATCCGGCTTCTCAACGCATTGCTTGTTATACTGTACACGGTTGATACGCAGACCGTCCTTCATATCAGCACCAGCCTTTGTTCCGCAAAGACTGGTCTTTGCTTCATCCACATCCAGCGTATTCAATGCCCAGGAAGCTTCCAGCTGAATGGTTGCTCCGTTCTTCATCTTAACAAATCCGAAAGCGGAATCTTCCACCGTGAATACGGAAGGATCCCATTCGCCAAAGGCATTACCCTGCTCCTTCTGTTCCGCTAATTTACGATATACGGAACCAGTAACGGATTCCGGCTCGTAGTTATCCATCATCCAGAGTGTTAAATCCAGAGCATGGGTTCCGATATCGATTAATGGTCCGCCGCCCTGCTCTTCTTCATTTAAGAAAACACCCCAGGTAGGAACCGCACGTCTTCTTATGGCATGCGCTTTTGCATAATAGATTTCACCAAGATCTCCATTAACACATGCACGTTTTAAGTATCTGGAGTCTGCACGGTAACGGTTCTGATAACCGATCGTTAATATCTTGCCGGTCTCCTTTGCCGTTTCTACCATCCGCTTTGCATCCGCATAGGTTTTCGCCATTGGTTTTTCACACATTACATTCTTTCCGGCTTTCAGCGCTACAATCGATATTTCCGCATGCGATCTATTCGGTGTCAGCACATATACCGCATCCAGCTCTTCTTTAACCAGCTCATGATAATCTGTGTAAATTCTTGCATCTTCCGTTCCATATTCTTTCTTTGCCTTCTCTGCTCTCTCCTGAATGATATCGCAGAAAGCAACGATTTCAAAATTTCCGTTTCTTTTGATTGCGGGAAGATGTTTGCCGTTTGCGATACCACCGCAGCCGACAATTCCTACTTTTAATTTCGCCATAATTTTACCTCTTTCCTGTTAATCGCTTTTTTTAATTAATACTTGATATGAGTATCACAAGTCATCAACAAATAGTCTTCATCAATTTGCGCAAACCAGGGAAAAACTTAAGTAATAGGAAACAATATTATACTGCGCAACTGTTTGAGTCATTGGCACTCTTATCTTTATTTATCCCATGGATTTTTCACAAAATCGCCGCCGCGGCACCATTTCAGATAATTAAGCCCATGCAACTGCGCGGTCATTTCCCAGTCATCACGATAGATTGGATCATGGTATCCTTCAATACAGATATCTCCCTCATAACCGCCCATATGGAGCATGGAAATGATATCTCTCCAATTGTTATCGCCAAATCCTGGTGTTCTATGATAGACAAAATCGGCTACCTCATATATTCCGTACCGGCGGATCGCATCCCAATCAATCGTCGCATCCTTCCCATGGATATGTACGATCTTCTTCATCCATTGCTTTAGCTGCGGCAGGGGATCGATCAACTGTACCATCTGATGCGTAGGCTCCCATTCCAGACCGAGATTCTCAGCCGGTACTTCGTTAAACATCATTTCCCACGCTCTTGGGTTAAATCCTATATTGCAGGTTGCATGATTCCAGGTTCCACCCATCGGACAGTTTTCAATACCGATTTTAATATCATTGGCTTCGGCTTTCTTTGCCAGATCACCAAATACTCTGCCGAATGCGGGAATGGATTCCTCCACCTTTTTCCCTTCCAGAGCGCCTGCAAATGTGCTGACGATGGACGCTCCGAACTGCGGTGCCGTAGCAATGCAGTATTCCAGATCCTTTTTATGATCTTCGTATTGAAGCGGATTGCAATAGAAGCCCAGGGTAGTTACCTCTACTCCGGAATCACCGATGATCTCCTTCGTCTTCTTTGCCAGCTCCGCAAGATCCATACCTTCCAATGACATATGAAAATTAATTGATATTGTCTCAAAGCCTGCTTTAATTATATGGGGCAGCATAGCTTCTACCATGGTCCCCGGAATACATGTTCCGATTTTAATCTGTCTCATTTATAACCTCATTTCTGCGCAGCTTCTTGCGCTCTGCTCCTTTACCATCCAAGTGATTTTAAGTATTCTCTGCTGACTCTTACATTCTCCATCGGAGTGCGCTCTGGATGCCCGTCCTGCTCAACAATGACCCATTCACATCCTGCCCTTACCGCTTCCTTAAGGATTGCCGGAATATCCTGCACACCGTCTCCGAGTGCACGGAAGTTGAACGGATTCATCGTATAATCCTTCAGATGAATAACCGGACTGCGACCGGAATATTTTCTGATATATTCTGCCGGATTCTCACCTGCTACACCGACCCAGCAGGTATCGATCTCTGTCTGCAGCTCTTCCTTTGATGTGTGTTGATACATATAATCTAAAACATAGCTACCGTCTTCGGTTTTCGCAAATTCAAAATCATGATTGTGATACAGCAAAGTAATTCCATGCTTTGCGCATTCCTTTGCAATTGTAGGAATATTCTGCATCATTTCTTCAAATTTCTTCGTACCATAGCGTTCCTCTTCCACGATATACGGAATTGCCAGGTAACGGCATCCAATCGCTGCATACTGTGCTACGGTTCCGTTTAAGTCGTTCATAAATTCCTGATAGGGTACATGGGCAGAGATCGGTGTTAATTCCGTATTTTTCAGGATTTCCTTGATCTTTTCCGGTGTATGGCCATATAAACCTGCAAGCTCCACGCCACTGTATCCCATTTCCTTAACATCCATCATGGTTTTTGCAAAATCTTTTTCCGCTTCTTCACGAATCGAATAAACTTGAAGTGCAATTGGTAATATTTTCATATTATTTTCCTTTCTTACGAGAAATCGATTCATGATATGAGAATCAAAAGCCTTCCTAACAAATACTCTTCTTCAACTTGCATAAATCGAAGAAAAACCAAGTAATTTGAAATGTATTTTAATGCGCAGCTGTTTGAAGTCGTTGGTATTTAGACCACATGTTTTGTGGTCTTATGTACCATTACGTACTTCAATCCAAGTATTGCGTTTTGTGCAATGCTTTGCGGGACTGCGTGTTGCGAATGAAATATGTTTCAGATTACTTATCAAATGCATAAATTGTGCAAATTGATGAAGTTAATATTATAAATCGCTTTTGACACTTAAATCATATAGTTTCACAATTTGATGCCCGGCTGCTTTCTCTACTAAAAATGTACGACAGTCTGCTTTTCGGCAGATTCAAAGATGGCTTCCATCAGCTTCATCACCCGCATAACCTCCGGTAATTTCACTTTAGGCTCTTCTTTATTTATAATTACATTTCTTACATTTCTGTAAAAATCTCTGATATCACTGGTCACCTGTGGAAGCTGCTCCACATGGATCGTATCTTCTCTTCTGGGCGCCATTGTCTTCGTGATACCCGATGCGGTATGCACCGGAACAACGTCTTTTTCATCTTTGCCGGTTGCCTTCACAATGCGTCCCTTCATATCCCAATCCTCAATGATGGCAGAACCATTCTGGCCTAACATATACCACCTTGGAAGAGATATAAAGTTGCTGGTCCCAACTTCCACGATAATCTCAAGTCCGGTCTCAAAGGTAAGATGCGCAGTGAAGCCGTCATCGACTACCTGATTGGTTACATTGGTAATCGTCGCATAAACTGTCTTCAGCTTCGTATCTCCCATCATAAGAAGAATCTGATCTAAAAGATGAACGCCCCAATCTAGAATCATTCCGCCGCCATGCTCCTTCTCCTGTCTCCAGTCTCCGGGGATTCCTCGGGAGCCGTGGACTCTGGACTCGATTCGGAATACCTCACCGAGCGTCCGGCTGTCATAGATCTGCTTCATCGTCAGGAAATCTTCATCCCATCTACGATTTTGATGCACGGTAAAGAGCTTTCCGGTTTCCTTCGATACGTCGATCATCTCCTCTAGATCCTGAGAGCTTAAGGTTACCGGTTTTTCACTTACCACATTTTTTCCTGCGCGCATTGCCTGTATTGCAATCGGCTTATGCACATCATTTGGGGTCGATACCAGAACGAGGTTAATTTCTTTATCGTCCAGCAGTGCCTCCAGGCTTTCATAGGCATGAATGCCGAGGCTCTTCGCTAACTCGACCTGGGAAGCCTTGATATCGTAAATACCTGCAACCCTGCAGCCCTCGATATTACCAAGAGTATCTTTATGCCAGTTTCCCATGCCTCCGAAACCGACGATACCAACAACCAAATCTTTATTATCCATTGCTATTCTCCTTCGCAATTATCGCTATCATTATAATTTTTAAAGACCTATGCCCAATATATGCTTCCTCTGTCTTCAAACAATAAGACATTCTTTAAGCATCCAATTGCTTTTAGAAGTCCTTCATTTCCAGACATCAGGCTGTCTTCATGCTCAATGCTGATCGCATAATCATATCCGGCAAGCCGAAGCTCCGATACGATATCCTTCCAGTAATCCTCGCCGTGTCCATAGCCAACGGTACGGAAGATCCAGGAACGATTCAGCTCGTCGCCGTAATGCGTCGTGTCTAACACACCATTTACTGCTGTATTCGCGCGGTCTACCTTCGTATCCTTTGCATGGAAATGGAAGATCGCATCATGCTTTCCTAACTCTCTAATGCATGCGCAAGGATCCATACCCTGCCAGATCAGATGGCTGGGGTCAAGGTTCGCACCAATCTCCGGTCCTACCGCTTCCCGTAAGCGTAATAAGGTATTGGTATTGTATACACAGAATCCGGGATGAAGCTCCAAGGCAATTTTATGTACTCCGTGAGCCTTCGCAAAAGCCACTTTTTCTTTCCAATATGGAATTAATACTTTATTCCATTGGTACTCCAGAATTTCCAGGAAATCCTCCGGCCAAGGACAGGTAACCCAGTTCGGCATCCGATCCTCGGGACTTCCGCCCGGACATCCGGAGAACGTATTTACCACCGGAACCCCAAGCTTTTCCGCCAGAAGAATTGCCTTTGTTAAGTCCTCATCAAAGTTCTTTGCAATCTCCTTATTCGGATGAACCATATTTCCATGGCTGCTTAATGCACTAATCTCCAAATGATTCTTTTCTAAAACCGCTTTAAATTTCTCCAGCTCTTTCTCATCGTTTAGAAGAACATCCGGATCACAATGTGCCTTTCCTGGAAAACCACCGCATCCTATCTCAATCATCTGAACTCCATTTTTAGATAAGAACTCACAGGCTTTCTCAAAAGGCATACCTCCAAGAACCACTGACAAAACACCCAACTTCATTCTAAAAAACCTCCTTTATTTATTCCATATAGTTCCCCGCAGGTATCCTACGAGACCTATATTGACATTTTAATAACCATGCACTTTCTTGACCACCTGCAAACTTTGTGCCGCAGGCGGGGCATAAATCCTGAAGAATAGCTGTCTTTGCTATTCTTGTAATGGCTCGCAGTTTTTTTGCGAGACTATTCATACTAACGCCCATGCCTTTTGGGCATAAATCCAAAGAATAGCTGTCTTTGCTATTCTTGTAATGGCTCGCAGTTTTTTTGCGAGACTATTTATACTTCTATGATTTAGTTTAATCATATAGTTTATTAGCAAAAATATCTATCATAGTTCTTGCTATATACTCATATGATCTTGCTGTTTATTGTTTATAAAAGAAATCCCAATGTAGCAGGTCTTCTTTTCTTTGTATATAAAAAATGCCGGTTAAACCGGCATTTATCATTCTATATATAACTACATCTATGATTTAGTTTACAGTTCCCATACCTTTGATGGTGCAAAACCATAATATTTACGGAACAAACGTCCAAAATTATTGTAATCCTGAAATCCAACCACGGTTGCTATCTCGGCGATCGTCATCTCCTTCTGCTCCAGCAGGTTATACGCCTTTCTTAACCGCACCTCGTTGATATAGCTTAAGGGACTCTGCCCCATACTTTCCTTGAAAATATGGCAGAAACGGTATTCGCTGACATGGATCAGATCCGCCAGCTCATGGTTTGTAATGGGTTCCGAATAGTTCTCCTGAATATGCTGCACCACCATGTTCAAACGGTTCAAATTCCGCTTCCTTCGTGAATTCTCCCTGGCGGATTGGTTTTCTACGACATAATTTCTTAAAAGGTAGGAGATCAGCTCGTAGATCTTACCCTTCATTGCTAATTTATAACCTAAACTCTTATCGTTCTCCTCCTGATAGATTAAGGTAAGAAGCTCCTTGATCCTATCATCCGAGTCGATTAGGGATTGAAAAATCACATTAAAATTTGCTATTTCCTTTGAAAAAGAGTGCATTTCAAAAATCATAACCAGTGCTTCAAAATTCTTCGTTTTGCTGACTCCCTGGTGCAGCTCATTGCTGTTGATAATCAGCAGGCTTCCCTCATCCACCAAAAGCGGCTTCTGATTTAAATAGAACAGCCCCTGCCCCTGAAAAATATAGTGGAGTTCAATATGCTCATGCCAATGTGGCGGACAGTACATACAAGGCTTCTCGATTCGATTCACAAACATCTGTACCGGATATTCTTCGTCACTTATAATCTTCTTTTCGTATAAGCTTAAATCATGCATGGTACCACTCCCTTCTATCTTTCGCATTACCACCGCCAAATAGCGCAAAACAGAGGAATTTGTCCTATTTTCTCTGCTACCTCTATTTTATCAAATTAACTGGCGGTAAGCAATCTGTCTTTTCGAAATTTACAGGAATGTTATAGAAAAAGGTTACTGTTCACACCCACCCTGTATACCAAGTTATGATTTCGTCAAATGTATCCGAATCGGAGACGCTTTC
>SVEA01000004.1 GCA_015057615.1 Lachnospiraceae bacterium
CGTCACTTCCAAATCACATTGTTGTGAGAATTAATGACTCTTATTTTATGATAAACCATGCTAACGCTAATAAACCTATAGCAAAGGAGACGTTACGTCCTTACAAAAGAGCTGTCAACAAGGACTGGTATAGAGCTACTTTTGATCATGAATTTTTGTTTTCAGGTACCATGCCACGCGGAGGGTTTAAAGTACCTCTGGGGCGACCAATTACCGCGGAAGAATTTAAAGAATTACGTGATAGATATGGTCTTACAACCGAGGATATCTCGAACGAATTTGACGATAAGATCGGGAGTCTATACGGTGAGTACGCAAAAGATATAAAATCTGTTCAGGTTAAAGTTCATGCCGATGAAGCTATCCCCTTGGAGTCTGAATTGATTGACCGTGGTATACAGGCAGGAAATAATGCATCTGGTCGTGTCAATATTAGGACTGACTGGGGAGGTTATCGGGAAGGTGCCGGAAGAAAACCTACTGGTAGAAGGCTTGCAAGAATTTATGTAACGGAGGAAGAAGAACAAAAACTCCGTGAATACTTAGACGAATTAAGAAAAGAATAAAGGAACATAAAAGGACGGAGTGAAATGTTCCGTCCTTTTTCCAATCTGGATATATTCATAATTTCTATATCAAATTATTTTTACATTACTGTAATTATAAGTAATAACACCCTACTTGTCAATGAATTAAAAAGCCGGTCTACCGGTATTTGAAAGTAGACGAAAAAAGGCGAAGTTTATTCTTCACCATCCAATTTGGATAAATTCATAGTTCATGTCTAAGTTTATTTTTACATTAAATTCATAATATAGCATTATACATAATTTGTCAATGTAATTTAATAGGACAGATGTTAAGATTTCCTTCCTGCAGCTAGAGCTTCCCGGGTAGACTTACCTATCTTAGTTCCGTCGTCTTTCATATGCTTGCCCCACCCAAGTAGGTCCCAATATATCAGTACTGCAATCCTGGTCTTAGGACCGTAATCACCATCTACTTTAAGTTTCGGCTGCCAATCAGGCAGCACAGCATTAAGTTTTCCTTGCGCCCATTTGATATCCTTCGAATCGGATTCTGGTGTGACGGTTTTAGCTGGCATTAACTTTGCGGCAACGTCTGCCCGAAGAGTATCCATAGATTTTCCATGTTTCGGAAACCAGTGCATAACATCGGCGTGATTAGTTGCGATTCCTAATTTATATCCCTCCGAATGACAGATGATATCTTTTGCTGTCAAATCATACAGGTTGCACAGGTACACACATAAGTCAACGGCATTCTGATAAACTTTATCGAAATAATCTTTGTTCTTGACGGCATCATAACCTATCATGGTGCCACCCTTATATTTATGTCCCGAAGGTTCGCAAATCTCAAAGCCTATATGCGTATCATTAGCCTTACCGCCTGCGTGCCAACCTCTACGATCCCATGGGAGTGTCTGAACGACATTATTTGGAGTTACAAAGGCGTGTACACATTTACTTACGTTGGCAGTGTTCCAACTCTTTAAAAACACATTTACGTCGGGTTGAGCCACCCCCAAGGAGTGTACCATAATTCCCTTAGGGGTGATTGTTCTTCCAGATATGTAACAACGATTTTTTGTTAAATAATTTTTAACTATTTTCATTCTTATCCTCCGATTTCTGTTTCAGCATATCTATAGCCTTCGCAATTACACCAGGGATAGGTACTCCCATGATGCCGGCATTCTCTGTAATGGATATTAATTCATTGACGATAAAACCGATTATTACGGCGGTTCTTATGTAATTAACACCGAGTACAATATCCAAACGATATGCTATTAAGACAAATAGTAACGATATTCCTTTACGGCATAGTCCTTTCCATGCAGACCAAGAATTTAAAGCACCGTTCTTTGATTTACCGCTTTTCTTCCATACTGCCGCAATTAACAGCCCCATCAAAAAATCAACACCCATCATAATCATTAAAGTCGCCAAGTCATTTGTCCATCCTCCGAAAAAATTTGCTATAAAGCTACCGACTGCACCAATAACACCTACGATAGTTGCCTTTGAAACATTCACTTTTTCCATAAATTAACCTTCTTTCTAAAATCGAAGAGCATATGCTCAATTACTTTGTTTTCTCTGCTTCAAGTTCTGCAATTTTAATTTCCAGTGCTGCAAGCTTTGCAAGTACCGGATCCGGTTTCTCAAGATAAACGGTAACATCCATTGTCCCGTCCTCATTTTCGATGATACCGAATTTTCCGGTTAGATCAGTGTATCCCTCGAATACGGTGCTTAGCGCGCCACCCTCAGAATAAACTTCAATGGTAGAGAGATTGTTGGAATTTAAAGTGTTTCTAAATTCCGCATAATTGGATATTCCGGACACCGTGAATCCCAATTTATCTTCGTATTCCTCAAATTCGTATGCCGGAAATTCAGTTCCACCTAATAGCTTGATTTTCTCCATAAAAATCATTCCTTTCGTTTTTGGTTATAAAAAAGGCACCCATGAGATGGATGCCTTTGGAAATTCTATGTTTAAAATTTATAGATATTTAAAACTTAATTTGCAGAGTCTTAAAATTTATATTAAATTATACACCTTTCATGTACTGCCTGCAGCTTTCTATAGTTCGTCTTTGCGTATATAACCGTGGTCTCTGGACTTTCATGTCCAAGCAGCGCCTGAACATCTGCCAATCCGGCACCATGATCAAGCATATTGGTAG
>SVEA01000034.1 GCA_015057615.1 Lachnospiraceae bacterium
ATCTATTGCTTCGGAGTTGTTCTTTCCTTCTGTTGTTTTTAAGTTCTTCTCTTCCTCTGTTGTTTCCGACTTACTTTGCTGTAAAACCTCACTGTTATTTTCGTTAACCGCAGTATCCGTATGTGCTGCAGTATCATTTGATGCCGTGCCATTCAATGCTGTATTACTTGATGTCGTATCGCTTAATGCTGTATCATTTGATACCATATCATTTGATGCCGTATTCTCACATGCCGACATCATTATCGCCGATAGGAAACACCACATGGCAGCTGCTGCAATCCCTTTTCGTTTTGCCATCCATTTCTTCCTTCCCTTAACCCACAATTCCGCTTCGTTCTATTCCTTTAATAAAATACCTTTGCAGCGATAAATAAACTACAATAATCGGGAATATGGTAAATAGTCCCGCCGTATTTTTTATAACGGAAAGATAAGCCGGATCAATGTCTCTGTTTGGTGATATAACATTAAGCATAAGTCTTGTTAAAACCTGTATGTTCGGTAATAGCAGTGGGGTATAGATCGCTTCCGACCACTGCCAGGTGAATGCGAATAAAAATATGGTAACCATAAGCGGAATACCGTTTGGCAGCACGATATAGAAAAAGGTTTTGAAGGCACCTGCTCCATCAATGAAAGCCGCTTCCTCCAATTCCTTCGGCAGGCCCCTGTAATATTGGCGCATCATAAAGATATAGAGTCCGCCCTTTAGATTCAATCCGGTCAAAGACAAAATGATAAACGGCCATACAGTATTCAGCAGATTAATTTGTATCGGACCGATTGAAAAATACTTAAAGGTTAGAAACAGCGGAACCAGTGTTGCCTGTGGCGGCATCAGCAGGGTCAGCATCAGCAGTCCGAAGATAATATTTTTCCCGAAAAACTTAAACCTGGCAAAACCATAGCCGACGAAGGTCGAAACCATAACCTGGGCAATGGCGATCACACCAGAAAAAGCGATCGAATTAAGCAAGGATCTGGGGTAGTTTAATTTGTAATATACATACTTGATATTATCCAGAACCGGATGCCTGGGAAAATATTTTACACTTGAATCGATCAGATCATCCACCGTCATGAAAGATGCAATTACTTTCACGATAATCGGATACAAAATGATAAACCCGAGTCCAAGTAATATAATCGTTCGGATTATTTTCCAGCAGACGGAACCCAAAAACCGGACACTGATGTATTTTGTTTTAAATCGAATTAACCCTATGTTTTTTGTTTGCGTCCTATTCTTATCCATTTTCTCCATCCCCCTATCTAATCCTGATATACAATAAAACGGTTAATGATTAAGCATATAACGGCTATCGCTACGGCGGACACGGCAAAGTAGATCAGTGAGATTGCGGAACCATAGGCAAAATTATTCGGATCCTGCAAATATTTATTTATATACACTACAATCGGGTTATTAAAGCTGTAAAATGTTTCAATAATCGTATATAACACCGATACTAAAATAAGAGGTGAGATATAGGGAAAGGTTATCTTCCATAATATCTCCCAAGAAGTTGCACCTTCCATCTTCGCGGCTTCAAACATCGATTCCGGAATGGACTGAAGTCCCGCAAGGAAGATAAGTATCTGTACACCGCTTGAAGTTACAATATAATAAATCCTGTCGATCGTTGCGAATAAGAAGGAGATATATCTTTGATTAATGGAAGAGTTCAGAAACATCATTTTAAAGCTCTCATAATTAAAGATGTTGCTGCTCAGTCCTCCTTCATTCAGCTTACCGCTGCCCGAATACAGCATCTGTATGGTATCATTTGCCTCTGCCATAACCAGTATGCCGGTTGCGGTAATAACCGGTAAGAAAAACACCGCTCGCGCGATCGACCTTCCGACAAATTTTTGATTTAGGACGTTTGCCATAAAGAAGCTGAAAATGACAATCGTGGGAATATTAATCAGCAGATTTCTCATTGATTCCAACACGGTAGGAACAAAATCCGGATCTATGCGAAATGCATAATAATATTGTGACAATCCTTCATACTCCATTACCATTCCTGTTTTTTCATAGCTAATTTCACTGAGGGAGATCTTAACCGCCCGATATAAGGAAGGCAGATAAATCATCGCTAAGCCGATAATGATCGGTAATACAAATACATAGCCTATGGCTTCTCTCTTTGATCTAAGAACCGCACTTCTTAACTTCTGTACCCTTTTCACTTCTCCCCCACCTCCATGACTACATAACTTTTTCCTTTCACCAGGATACCGTCGGATTGCCAATCCTGGTCCCGGTAGTTTACGATGATCTGCTTCCCGTTGGAATACGTCGTACCATATACACCGGGATCGAACTTTTGATGATTTATGATTTCTTCTCCAGCTACCTGATCCAGAACGGCGGCCACCTTTTTGTACACAGCAGCAACCTCCGGAAGCTGGTTCTCATAATGTAAGGAATACATAGCATCATAAGCGGTATCCACGACAACCATATCATCCGCATACATCATTTGGGCATAGATACCGGATCCGGTCTCGATTGCCTTTAGTGTTTCATATGTCAAATTGCTTGCTAAGTTTAACGGCATAGAGGCATAATCGACGTATCCATGCAATACCATCTGGACAAACGGTACTGCCTGCGCCTGCACATAGGAATCACTTCCGCCGATTGGCAAATCAACAATATCACTAACATATGCCCAGGAATATGCATTTCCCTTCTCGGTTAAAATATCGGTATAATTTTTCCCGACATCTGCAAAGATGCTTTGATAAATTTTCTCAGATCGGTCACGGGTGACCGTATGACCGGCTTTATAATCTCCGTTCAGACTGCGTCCCATGCTCCCTAAGGAAATGCCCGTATCAAAATTCAACTGGTTTAACTTTGAAAAGAAGGAAACAGAAAATTTAAGCATTGCATCCGGGGATACCAAATAGCATTTTTCGTTTGATAGCATGCGCAGAGTGGCCGGATCATAGCGGCCTGCTACCGCTACTTTATGATCCAGCTGCCGGCTTGCATCCTCGTTATACCGAAATCCATCGAAGGCTTTATCCGTATAGACATAGTTAAATTCCGTATCCAGAAAAACATGGATCGAATTCTCCTTTACATAAGCTAGTAAATGTCTCAACTCTTTTTTGGAACCCAGTGCTTTGATAAAGCCCGGTCTGTCATATACCGAATTATGGAGTCCGTCATTGACCCAGCCGGTATACCGAAACTTCATCCCTTTTACCCCATTTTCCAGCAGCTGCTCCAATATGGCTTCTGCCTGCTTATAGGAGGTCAGGGCAAAATCTTTTTTCACGGGCACTCCCACAACCATGGTGTTCTTTTTAATGGAGCCCGGCATTTCAATATAGCAGGGGGTTACCTTCGCTGGGTTGTCCTGCTTTTTTAGAACGCCCTTCTCCGCAAGGTAATTCCGATACAAATCTGCCATCCGGCTGTAGCTAACGTTCTCCTCCTTCATCAAAAAATATCTTACCGATACGGTAGCTTCCGGATCATCTGCCGGAAGTACCAATCCGGAAGGATTCGTCTTCAGCCCCTGATAGTCCTGATAATCCATATCGTTTACCGTTATTTTGGCTTCCACGCAAGCAAGAGGAGTCGTATTGGATCGTACGGTCGCCGCGATGCTTGTTAATCCTGCGCCTCTTTCAATGATACCGAATAAAGCATTCTTTCCGCTGCTAATACCAAATACCGGCATGATATTCTGTATTACATTTTCGGTTTGATACGGCGCGGATATTGCCTGATTTGCTCCATACACCTGCTTCGAATACACCATCGGTTTATCGCCTACCAGATCCAGTAGGATTCCAGAACCATCCGGCAAGAAGATAAAGCCGTCGTTTTCATTCGTTGCTCCAAACCCTCGTAGAAGACTGATGTCCGTAACCTTATAATCCCCGGATCTTTTTATAAAGCTGCAATCGATACCCGCAACAAGACCCTGATCATCGATTTGCAGATCCACGGGAATGGTAAAGACCACATTACTGTCATCCCTCTCATATCCCGCATATTCCATTTCTGCTTCGATATCTTCCAGCGTATAAGCATGGGCTTTCAGGATATCCTCCAAAATGTCTTTATCATATTTTGTAATCTCCCGTAATATGTAGATATCTTCTGTTTTTAATATGGGGTATGCATTTAGCAGGGCATCCTTTTCCTCCTTTGCGATGCTATCATGCTTAATCCGCCGGAATAAAGGGCGGAAATCCTGTTTTTCATCGTCCTCCAGCTGATTCAGTATTTTTTCATAGCTTTTCACGCTTAAAACCGGAGGTATCATTCGTTTTGATTCATCCATGCCTAAGGTATATAGGATTCGAACTCCGTTTTCTATGGGATAGAAATCATATTGCCCAAGAAGAACCGAATCGATATAGGAGGAGTATCTGCTCATCTTACCGGACAAATTAGTATAATTAACCTCAATCATGGAGCCATATAACCCCTGCTGCACCTCATCCAGCGAAAGATCTTCTATGTTACGTACCGGATTGGAATGCAGATAGATCCCGGCCTTGTTATCATAAACCGCCATATCAGCAGTGTCCGGATCAATATAAAGCGCATAATTTATATTTTTGGTAATTTTTTTCATACCCTTTGCAGAGGAATCCACCGGTGCATCCATTAATTGATCCAGATTCAGCTTTTCCTGTCCCCAGCCTTTTTTTAGCGTATCCGCTTCCGAAGCATGATCCGTTTTGGAGCAACCAGAAATATTTATCACAATCCCTGCAACAACCGCTAGAATAAGCCCTTCTATCTGTCTGCGTTTTCTCCTTACCATCGCTGTCATTTACCCTCTTCCCCCTTTCTTGCCGTATCATTCTGCAATTCTAAGTGAAAATTCTTTCCACACTTCCATACCAAAGCCCAGCAGCTGCTGTACAAGGTAAAAGAGCAGGATACCAAGACCTGCAATCATGAGCATACCGACGATGGATATGACGGTAACGGCAATTGATTTAAAAACCGTATATTCATGTATTGATACAATGCTTAGAAAGATCAGACCTAAGGTCCAATATAAACCAGCATTCGTAATAATCGAATAAAGCAGGACTTCTCTTTCCACAACCAGATGGCTTATAATAACGCCCAGAAAATTCGTAAATAGTAGCGGCAGTAAGGAAAATGCGGTAGCCCGAATAATATCCTTCATGGTTCCCTGCCCGTCCATCAGGGATGTTACACACCAGGAGGAGACGCACCAGATCGCATAGGGCCCGACACTCATTATAAATTCATTCCATACATTTAAATATTCCGTGTAGGCAGGATTGAACTGCCATGCGGTCAGCTGTCTTTTACAAAGAACAGACAAGAAGAAAAGCATAATGATAATCCATGCACTTTGTAAAGAAACCTTATCTTCGTTTTTCATTTCCCAAAAGCCCCGCATCGGATGTACCGCCAGATAGAATCCGTATTTAAGTTCTTTTCCTATTACTCCTTTTAAATTTAATCCCAGCAACCCGCTTCACTCCTTTTCTTACCATGAGACCTTTATATAACATAATAATAAGTACAACACTGACTGTAAAAACCGGAAAATACTTTGTGACGGCTTCCTTACGAAGCTTTTCTTTGGACTTATCGTAATAATAAGTATCCTTTGCAGCTTTAAAATACTTCATTGCATTTTTATAATCCTTATCACGGTAATACATCTTTCCTATACCCGAGTATGCCAAATAAAGGTTAGAATTCTTTCTAGCGAGGCCTACCCAAAGGTTTGCCGCTTTTTCATATTCTCCATCGTAATCCAACTTCACCGCGCGATTTAGATACTCTCCGTATTCGGTTGCTTCAAAAGCGTTAATCTTACCGGATATCTGATCCGACACGACGATATGTTCCCCAAAATAGCACAGGGAAGACGGACTGGAAAAGCTTCCGTATTGCTGTCCAAGACCACCGAATACATATAATAAATTGCCGTACATATCATAGGTAAATATCCGTCCATGACGCTGATCGAGGATCGAATAAATACCATCTGCACGAACCGCAGCATCCACACAGTAGGAATGATCACCATACAAAAAGTTCAATTCACCGATTACCGGAACATTACCGCGTCGAAATAAGATATCCTCTCCCGCAGGGCTTAATTTCACGACTGGCTTTGCATTTTCCGCTGTGCTGCCGGAAGCGCTGTAGGACGCTTCCCTTATGGCCTCCGTATCGACGGATCCGATTGTACCGTACAGAAAACCCGAAGCATCCATCGTTATGTTGTTGTATTCTGTCGGAATGAATTTCTCCATTCGCATGATTTGTTCCTCGGTCATGAACAAACGCTTCATGTGGTCGACCAGATTGGCTTTTACCTTGGGAGCGCCGAGAAAGGTGTTAAATTCTCCATCCTTGCTTAATTCAATGATTCCCCGATTGATATTTTTGCCGATCACATAGATTCTCTTTGCCCGGTCCACAACAAGCTTCGTCGGATAGAAATCAACCGGTTTTCCGAGCACCTGAATTTGAAGATCGATGTATTCATGAATTAAATTTCCGTCTTTATCTAGAAGCAGAATACGCCGGTTTTGTGTATCTGCAATATAAATGCTGCCGGTCTCATCGACGAATACCCCTTCCGGTGCATTCAGGGTATTCGGACCGGTTAATTCCCCTTTTATTTCCCGTATCGCAAAAACTGGTAAATAATTCTGATCAAGCACATACACCGCATTTGTTTTATTGCAGACGACATAAAGATATTCTTTTGTCGCGTACACATCCACTGGTGAGATCTCCTCCGAAATTCCCAGTTCCCTGCTGCCAATCGCCTTATGAAGTGTATAGGCCAAGGGACTAGGTACTGCATAACGATAGGGTGTATAAATATAGGAGTTATTTCGTTCAGAATTTTCTTCGATTGCAGAAACAGGCTTTGGAGAAAGCAAACAAAATGACACCAAAATCAAATAAATACTTATTAATTTTCTTTTCACATTCCTTCACCTACTCTTTCAACCCGGAAGAACTCATCGTCTCAATTATGCCGCTTTGCGTTATGATAAACGTAATAATCGGAACGGACATCATAACCACGATAACGGCAGCCCCGACACCGGCACGTGCGATTCCTGCTGACGCTATTTGTGAAAGCGCATATCCCAAAGGTTTTTGCTCCTCACGATAGATAAAAATACTCTGTCCGATATTCCATAAGGATTGAACCGAAAAAACTATCAACGTGAGCCATGCCGGCTTCACCATTGGCATCACGATTTTCCAAAATAGCTTTACTTCCGTTGCACCCTCTACTCTCGCCGCTTCTAAGATCGAATCCGGAAGCTGCTCCATAAACTGCTTCATCAGGTAAAGACCAAGGGTCGAACCGATTGCCGGTATAATTATGGATAGCTGGGAATCAATCAGCCCTAAATAACGCATAATCATAAAATTCGGAATACTGGTAACCGCACCGCTGAACATCAGCGACAGGACAATCATATGAAATAACAAATTCTTTCCCTTAAACTCAAACTTGGCAAGTCCGTACGCACACATGGATGCAATTATGACATGTAGGAATGTTCCAATTCCCGTAATAAAAACGGTATTGAATATGTATTTTGAAAACGGTACCAGTGAGTTGGACATGATCGTAAACAGATCCGAGTAATTCTTTAATGTTGGATTTTGAGGGAACAGTGTCGGCGGAAATACCCATAGCTCATCGAGGGGTTTTAACGATAACGTAATGGAATATACCAAAGGCAGCCCCATAAACACCGCACCAATCCCCAAAAATAAAAATATCATGGCATCCACTGCCCTGGAACGACGATTCAGTCTTTTTTTCGGCCATAATCTAAGTTTCCTTTTTTTCATGCTGCCTGCGTCCATATGCCACACCTTTCTTTCATTGATCTCTCGTGCTGCCCATACATAGGCAATACGAATATTTTCTGCTATCAGGTTCCTATTCTTCTAAGCAAACGCTGTATCAGCTTATTACTTCCGATCATAATCAGAAATAGGATCGTCGCAATTGCCGAAGCATATCCCATCATAAATCGGGTTCCTCCGTAATCCTCCAAATGATGCACAATGGTATAGGCTGCATAGTCTGTACTTGGATTACCGAATAAACCGGTCAGAACGGATCCGATTCCAAAGGAACCAGTAATGCTCATAACGGCTCCAAACATTAATTGTGGGCGCATAACCGGTAACGTTATATAATATAGCTCCTGCCATCGGTTTTTAATGCCATCCATCATTCCGGCTTCATACAAAGATCGGTCAACGTTCTGTAAGCCTGCAATAAATGCCAGAAAACTTGCGCCTAAGCTTTGCCATAGGATAACTATTACCGCAACCGTCTTCATATATTTAACGTCCGTAAGCCAGAGGACCGGCTTATCGATAATTCCGTAATTCAGCAGAAAAGCATTGATAAACCCGTAGGCATCTTCGCTGAATGCAAGCAGCCAGATCATAAAGGAATTTCCTGCAATGGAAGGCGCATAAAATAAAAGAGTAAGAAACGCACGTAATTTTACAGGCAGTTGATTAATGAACCAGGCAAAAGTAAAGCACAGGATATAGCCGATCGGGCCTGTAATTACCGCAAAGAACAAGGTATTCTGTAGTGCGGTAATAAACAAATCATCATTAACAAAAAGCCTGCTATAATTTGCAAAACCGACAAACTTCGGCAGCTGTATCATGTTAAAGTTGGTAAAGCTTAATCCCATGGATACGACAACCGGCAATACGGTAAACAAGGTAAATATAATCATATATGGAGCAATAAAAATGCATAGATTCTTTCTGCTGGCTTTCACCATATTTTTCACCTAAATTCCTATTCTATATGCTCAATCGAGTCCGAACTCGAGCCTCTTATAACTCATTTCTTCATTAATAATATCCTCATATTCAATCATAACTTCTCTTGGCAGCTGTCCCTGCAGCACTACTTCCCGGAAAGCAAAATCCATATAACGGCCGGTATAATACCCTCCTGGGACTTCCGGAATCCCCTGGATCTGATCCCATTGACTTTCCAGAAGCCTTAATTCATCGTTATGCCATGCCAGGCCTTTTACGGCCTCCACATTGGCACTGTTATAGCGGCCGGCGGTTCCCAGAATCGTCTCCGCCTCTCTGCCGTACTGTATTTGCGTATCCGTACTTGTAAGCCAGCGGATAAATTCATAAGCCAATTCCGATACTTTCGTATCGGACATAATAACCGAAGCGGTAACCGAGGAAGCCGCACTGTGATTTACTGTTCCATCTTTTTGCCGCATTCCCGGAACTTTTGCAAAGCCCCAGAGTCCCTTTATCTCCGGCGCAAATACACTTAAAAGATTATAGGTCGTATAATCCTCGATGCCGAATGGCATCTCCCCTGTCCGAAAGCGATTGGCAAAATCATATTTTTGCGGCAGCTGATAGGAAATAAACATATCTGTCTGCATCCGCAGAGCTGATACATTAAGATCCGAAGCCACATTGGAAAATCGACCGTCCTCTTTGTAGAAGCTTCCGCCCTGCTGAAATAAGAACATACTATAGGAGCTCATGCCCGTTTTCAGCCCGAATGTCATATTTCTCTTTTGAATTTCCCGAAGCGCTATGTACACATCGTCCCAGGTCTCCGGCACCGAAAGTCCCATTTCTGCGAGAATATCCTTCCGATAAAACATGACGGGGAACGTCTGTGTCTCCGGAAGCCCGTAAAAACCATTGTTATAAACCATAGGAACCATTGCACTTTGTTTAAATCTGCCCTTTACTTCCTCAATATCCGGAAACCGGTTTAAATCAACAATCGCTCCCCGTGCGGCAAAGTTCATAACATCACTGGAGCTTACCGAAAGTGCCACGTCCGGTCCGATTTCAGCCAGCACCGAAGGAAGTAACGCACCCGGTGCTACTAACTGGAGATTCACCTTTATTCCAGTTTTGGCAGTAAAGTCGTCATCGATCATCCGCCGCAAAATATTTACGTAATCACGGGAGGCCGATGTCCATACTGTAATATTTTTCTCATTTTCCCCAGTTCCTCCCTGTATTGAATTATAATCCGTGAAGAACGAGTTTAAAAACATCTTAAGCTCATGACAAATTTTCCGAAAAAATCCGGCTTCCGCATCCGGAAATACATAATCTCTCTCTCCGATATAAATAACATCCAAATCTAGGGGCTGTTCCCTGGCAATGAGTGCCCAGGTTCCAAGAGCACCGATATAGGTTTCTAAATTCTCCAGTTGCTTTACTAGGCTTGCCGGCTTTTCCAGAACTTTATCAAATAAGAAATCCAATTTCGTAAAGATAGCTAGATTCTCTCCCTTCTGTCCCAGCTCCACCGTCAGTCTCCGCTGAACTTCTGCCAGAATCTGCTTTTGCTCTTCAAAGCAGGTAAACACCTCCGGTATTTCCTGCATAAAATAATAATCCCGATATAAATCCGGTGTCGGTCCGGTGATGGTTAAAATCTTTCGATAAGCCTCATTTAATTTTGTCAGGCAGCCTTCTACTGTCTCCAAATATTTTGTCATATCACCTAGGGTTGCTTCCAGGCG
This sequence comes from Lachnospiraceae bacterium, assembly GCA_015057615.1. Classification (GTDB taxonomy): domain Bacteria; phylum Bacillota; class Clostridia; order Lachnospirales; family Lachnospiraceae; genus Mobilitalea. The sequence continues at coordinate 10,567 of SVEA01000034.1, forward strand.
GATGGTATGCTTTCCCGCCGTCAATGGAAACAGGCAGTCCTCCCCTTCATATTGCGGAGCTATGATTTGCCATGAGGTTGAATAATCAAAACGGATTTTTTCTGCTTCCGCAAAAGGAACCATCCCGTCAATCATCAATTTTCTTGAAGAGTATGCACCGCTTAGTGCATTTTGTCTTGCGCGAAAGCCGAGCTTATACAGCCCATCCTCCGGTATCGTGATCTCATATTCCAGCCATTGCCCCGGAATCTTCCATCGGTCGCCGCCAATCATATTCAGAACCAGCTTCTCTGTGCTATAAGGCGAGGTATAGGGTGAAGAGCGGTCATAGGTAGGTAGCAGCATAGGAGATGATTTTCGGATTGGTTCTTCCGCTTCCAGCATGCAGACCAGCTCATTCTTTGGGGGGTCTCCAGTGGAAGCTGCCTCGAATTCTTTAAGCGTTTCTTGATAAGAATCTGCTGTACTTTTCGGTACTAATTCCATTGCACGAACTGCTGCGCTCTCTCTTAGGGATACAATTTTGATCTCCTGTATCCCTTTTTCCAAATAAAAAAGCATTGGATCCGAATAGTATCCTCCGCCATCCCTTAATGCATCCGTTATCCAATGAAAAACTTCGATCTGCTTCGGACTCATTTCATTTCCCTTCGGATCATCATTGTCACGAACCGAACATGCATCCGCCCAGTTGCGGTTAAGGATCAGGTCCCTTGCTTCAAAATACGGACGCTCCCCATTGATCCATACTTCCTTCTCGATATCAATCTTTTTGGATGCAACCGGATAATATTCATATTGGATTGCGTAATATCCGCTTTGCTCCACATTCACCCGATAGATAACGTATCCGCCTTCCTCCGTCAGTACACATTCCTCTTCGATACCGAATTGATTTTGAAGGATCTTTGTGAAAGCAGAATCCTTATACTGTGTAATATCAATCCTTATCTTTTCTGCTCCCTCGGTCTCCTCATGCTCTGATAAATATTCAAAATAGGATTTTTCCAGGAAAAAGAGCTTGTCCTTCTCTGAATCATTCTCTGCAGCCTTCATCACCCTGCCATTTCTGTTGTCTGCATGGATTACAGGAAACAGGTGATTCATAAAAATAAGCAGTAAAAGAAAAAGCCCTAGGATGCGTTTCTTTTTGATAATTTTTATTGTATTCAAAGAACAATCTCCCCCATCTGCATTACAGCCCCGGGGCTATTGCATATCAATGCGAATGATACAAGGAGGTCTGTGTGTGAAGAAAGATTCTTGAACTCCTTGTATCTATCGCAGCCGGAAATGCAACAGTCTCAGTCTGTAATTTTGAAATAATCGCTATCCTTCCTATCAGTTGTAATTTTCGTCCAGGTAGGTCTGCAATTCCTCTTGAATGGAATTAAGTGCCTCCGCAGGTGTTTTCGTTTGATTTATCGTATCATATAAAGCCTGTGATATTTTTCCGTAATTGTCACCGCCATATACATAAAATCCATCCGGAATTGCATTTTCACACATTTCCTTAAATATGCTAAATGCCTTTTCGTCCTTCATAAAATGATTGCGAAGTGCATAACTCTCCCATTCCCCGACCGGATAACCATCAAAAGGTTCTGTAATGCGATTAAAAATATATGCTGCCTTTTCTACATCCGTTCCAATCTTGAGAATCGACTGCACCTGCGTATCGGCATTCCAGGTTGCCATAGGATAATTCCCCTGTAAATCCGGTCCTTTCGGGAACGGAAGCATGCCAAACTCATGATCGTTATCCTTCAAATCCTGAAAATAGATGATATCACGCATAAAAAATACGGTTCCGTGCGCTTTAAACGTATCCAGCGGCATTCCCCAATGCGCGTCTTCCGGGAAAGAGAGGAATGTCTGGTCAACATTTCTGATGTCAGAAGTAAACTGTAACGCCTTATAAGCGGCATCGTCTGCCAGCCCAAACTGGTATTTTCCATCGACAACATCAAACGTATGTGCGCCATTACTGTACAGCGCTGCATACTCCAGCAGATTTCCGACACAGGTAATCCCATAAATATCATTTTCTCCGTCTCCGTTGGTATCCCGTGTTGAATCTAATAATAATTTATGGAAATTCTCCCAGGTCCACTCACCCTTGTCATACATTTCATACGGATCGGTCAGCCCCAGCTCCTGAACCAGCGTTTTATTAAAAAACACACACTGATCCGGATACGGTTTTCGATTCGGCCAGCTCAAAAAATCCAGCCCATACAGGTTTCCGTCCTGACCTGTGATAACTTCCTTATAATACGGATTCCACTTTTCATCCTGAATATTTATGTATGGCAGCTCATTCATGGAGGTTAGATAGCCCGCACTCATCAGCCTCTGATACATATCCATGTTGAGATGCACCTGGTCCGCATACTTAATGCCGGATGCTGCACTGGTATTAATTCCGTCCAAAAATTCATCCGTTGTACAGTCGATAAATTTAATCGTACAATTATTTTGCTCTTCAATCTCACGATAGCGTTCTAACAGGAGGTCTCCCATCTCGGACTTCCCGGATTCTGGATGCCACACATCCTGACCGTAGAAGCAGGCAATCACATACTCGTAGCCTTCCAAATCAAGATTAGGATCATAGCTTAGCGTTTCCTCCTTTTCTGCTTCTGTATCCGCTTCCGAAAGACGGTCTGACGCATCCTGACCCGCATCTTCCGTACTGCTTACCTCTGTGCTGTCTGCATCCTCTTCTGTGCCTCCAACTCCATTTGCTTCCTTCCCATTACTACTGCAAGCTGCTACTGACAACATAATCATCAGAGCAAATACCACCATAAGAAATCGTTTGGTAGTTTTCATACATAAACCCTCCCTTTTCTTTTTTAATACTCATTTTCTTTATTTCAAATGCGAAAGGACAAGGGAAACGCTCAACCCTCTATGATCTTATAGGTTCCCATCTCTTTCCGGCATTTGTAAACCAATGATAGCTCGGACTCCATTCGTCCTAATTGTATTATATGTAATCCATCAATGTCTTTATGTGATTTAAATGTATTGCACCAGTTTATCCCTCAAAACTATGTACATTATATCCATATATGCAGGTATTGTCAACCATTCTTTGTTGTAATTTCACATTTATGTTGACAGTTAATATCACATATTACCCATTATGATATATATTTGCTATTTGTTATATATTTTCTATTTGTTATATTGTAATAATACCTTTATAGTGTTATGATAATCATCCGAATACCTTTGTTGTTTGGGAAAAAAAATAATATAGAATTCATACTAGACGTTACTGTTCACACCTACCATGTATACCATGTTATGATTTCGTCAAATGTATCCGAATCGGAGACGCTTTCGCTTAGTTGCATTACGTAGCGGTACATAAGGCTCCAAAATAGGGAGCCAAAGTACCAACGAATGCAAATACTCCTTATTGGATATCATTTGTCGAAATCATATGATAGACTTTGCCCATGTGTGAACAGTAACTACCAGACACGATATAAACATGTTTCAGATGCAATTCCTTGTTTTCCCTTATATTTTGATATATAATATTTGATATATAGCATAGATATCATGCGAATAAGATCTTGTTGAACAGAGTCAATAGAAGGACCAGAGGAGATAAAGATTATGAAAAAACATACCTTAAGTGAACTCATCCAGAATGATATTTTAAATGAATTAGCCACAAAACAGTTAAAGCCAGGAGATAAAATACCTACCGAGCTTGAATTAATGGAAAAATATCAAGTCAGCCGAATCACGGTTTCCTCTGCTCTCAATGGACTAAAAGAACAGAATATCATCAAACGTTATCCCAGAAGAGGCTCTTTTGTCAGTAAAAGCTTTGATATTTCCAGTCTCCCGATCGTATCGGAAAAGCAGCCGGCGGTTCCTCCATCCTTCCAATCGGAAACCGCAGCAAAAAAATATTCCATTGGTGTTATCATGCCATCCATTCGAGATCTTTTTGCAGTCAATATCATTCATGGCATTTCAAGCTACTTTTATAACGAATTCAATTTCCATTTGAATATATCCTATAGTGGAGACCAATCCTTTGAAGAATATGTCATTGATTATATGTTAAAAACGGATATCGACGGAATCCTTTTATTCCCGGTTGATCAGGAAATATACAATGTAAAAATACTGGAAATGAAGGTAAATAAGTTTCCCTTTGTCCTCATCGACCGTTGTCTGCCCGGCATCAATTCCCCCTTTGTCATATCCGATAATGTGTACGGCGGACAGCTGGCAGCTTCCCACCTATGTGATCTGGGCCACAAGGATATCCTGGTATGCTGTGGTGCAGAACTGGATACCTTCTCCGTGAAAGAACGGGTAGAGGGCTATAAAAATGAGCTTGCCCGCCGCAATCTTCCTATCTGTGAAGAAAATATCATCCCAAACATACTTAAGAAATTAGACAGTGCGGAGGAAAGAGAAAAAATCGAGGAGAAGCTCCTTGATCCAAAATACACCGGCCTTATTGTAACGGATTCTCCGGCTGCCATGAGCTTATATGATTTTTACATGAAGCATAATATACGTATTCCAGAGGACAAATCACTGATTTCCTATGATACTCCGATTCCAAATGTGTATAACTTTAACCCATTTACTTACGTGGATCAAAAGGAATATGCAATGGGAGCCAAAGCCGGAATGCTTATGAAGAACCTCCTATTAAATAAAATGGATTCCCTAGGCGATGACCAGATTATTATTAAGCCGAATCTTGTAATTAATCGGACGACAGCACCTGCAAAACGGTAAAATCGTATCAATGACAGAACTTTTCAATATAGATCGATTATAAATGTAAGCAAGTAGTAAATAGTTTGCCTTGGCAAACTCTCGCGCCGAGCGCGTTCTGCCGCAGGTAGATAAATACCTTACGCGCGAGTGCGCATCCTTAGCGGAGCATATTTTGTCGTATAGGACGTAATTTCTATACGATAAATACGGCCCTATTCAACCGCATCAATGTTACGGTTGGATAGGGCCGATTAACTTCCTAAATCACCTGGATATTTTCCTCCGGCTAATCCAGTTTGGGTATTTCTATCTCAACTTCCCTATGTAACTTACTGGAACGGTAAATACCGTCACAGATTGCCTGGTTATAGATGATTTCCTCACCCGGTACCGGGGACGGACGGCCTTCTAATATGGCGTCACAGAAATCGCGTACCTTGGCTTCAAAGATATCTGTCTGTTTCGGAGTTTCATATGCATCAAAAGGCAGGGACGGAAGAACATAGCTGTCAATATTCTGTCCGTTTACATCAGTAAAATACATAACGCGGGACGGCTTGTTGGCATAATCAAATTCATTCTTAATTTTTATTCCGCCCTCGGTACCCAGCCACAGGGTGTCTCCCAACGTATCCGCATGCATTGCCCAGGACTGCCGGAACAGAAAGGTTAGGTCATTTTCCATACGGACAAACGCTACGGAAAAATCATCAACAATAAAGGAATCCGCACCGGAAAAGTATTTCGGATTTTTCCCAAAATAATCGGTAGCCATAGCAGATACGGTTAACGGCTTCGGATAGCTTACCGCATGAAGGCATTCGTCAATGGAGTAGCAGCCGATATCACCTAAGCAGCCGAAACCGGCTTTATCACTGTCTACGAAAGTTCCTCCCGGTATTCCCCTTCTTCTTCCGCCGCCGCTCTGTATGAAGTAAACCTTTCCAAGCGCTCCGGAACGTATGATATCATCTACTTTCTTACGGGTGGTATCATAGCGGGGTTGAAATCCGATGGTCAGAATCTTATTTGCTTTTTTTGAGGCCTTTACCATATCCACGGCTTCCTGCAAGGTAAAGGACATGGGTTTTTCGCACTGTACATGAAGTCCTGCCTCTAAGGCAGCAATGGTACATTCTGCGTGAGTGGTGTTATAGGTACATACGCTCACCCCATCCATTTCCACATTTTTAATCAATTCCTCTGCACTTTCAAAAGCCTGTGCTTTGGGAAGCCCCCACCGATTCAGAAACTCCCTTGCTTTACCGGAAACGATATCTGCTCCCCCGACGATTTCCACATCATCAAATTTTTTATAGGCTGTCATATGTGCATTCGCAATACCGCCCGTTCCAATGATTCCAATTTTTAATTTCTTACTCATAATTATCCTCTTTTCTTAAAAAGATTAGCCCGATAAAAGCCCTCTTAGCAAATCGTCTTCATCCATTTGCACAAATCAAGGTTAATTCGCAACTGTTTGAAGTCGTTGGCACGCACCATTACGTACTTCAATCCAAGTACTGCGTTTTTTGCAGTGCTTTGGGAGCAATGTGTTGCGAATGAAATTTGTTTCCTATTACTTGTCAACACATAAATTATGCAAATTGATGAAGTCGAGTATATATCGGCTTTTGTCACTCATATCTTAAAAAAATACTTCTCTTCTTTCTTTATGAGAGATATATGCCGCCTCTAACAGCTCGGTCAGTTTTGTTCCGGCTTCTGCGTCAAAAACAATTGGTTTATCATATAACACACCATCCACCCATTGTCTCAAAGCATGGGGAAGGGCTTCCGGCAGCTTATCAGGTGTTAGCCAGCCTTTAAACTCTTCTCCCATCTGATTGGAGGTAAGCCTGATATTATCGTCACAGATTACCAGAGTCCCATCCGTACCGTAGACCTCGACCATGGAAGGAGTTTTATAAGTTACAAGACTTGTTTCTATAATAGCCACCGCTTTATTTTCAAATTCAATCGTACAAACCGAATTGTCCTCAACCGCTCTGTCCGTAAAATAGCTGAACATAGAGGAAATTCTTACCGGTTTCCCTAAAATCCAACTGGAAAGATACATCGGATGGCATCCCAGATCCATCATAGCTCCTCCGCCAGCTTTGCTTTCGTCATACCAGTATTCCGGCAGCCAATTATGAAGGGCACCATCATGACCGTTACGGATTCGAAGAAGATTTACCTTACCGACCAGTCCAGCATCTATAACACTTTTCACATACAGATTTACCGGTGTTGTACGTGCAGGAAACGATATTGCAAATTTAACCCCTGCTTTTTTTATTTCTTCCGTGATCTCTTCACATTCCTTTTTGGTAAGAGCCATAGCCTTTTCCGTAAAAATATGTTTTCCGGCTTTTGCTGCCTTTTTCATGATTTCAGCATGCATGCTGGTAGGCGAGCATACCAGTATTCCGTCAACATCTTCGCGGCTCAAGATCTTATCCAGATCCTCTTCAAAATCAACCTTTAAGGATTTTGCCCACTCTTTTCCCCTGTTTGGTTCCTCATCCCAGACACAGGTTATCTGTGCATCGGGAAAGGTACTCAAAAGCTCGGCATACCCCTGCGCATGTACATGCCACTTACTTATTAATGCTACTCTTAGCATAATAACTCCTTTCTGGACACAATTTCCACTTCTTTGTGATACCTGCATTATAAACATTACCTGGTAAAAAAGCATAGCAGTTCTTACAAGAAATCTCTCAATTTTTTAAATGGATAAATAATTCTCAGAAAGGCTTTGGGCACTCATTTCAGCTATTGTTTATACAACAGATACGTGTTCCAGTGCGGAGTAAAGCAACGGTATAACAAACATCGGGAAGTTTTACCTGATAATTTTTGTAATACGAACAGCTATCATAGAATTCATTAGCCAAATGTATTATAATAGGAACAAGCGAAAGAAACGAGGTCAACGAAATGCTCCCACTCTATCTCACGGAAAAAGATGATGATTTTTTCTTTAACCTATCAATCCATGATATAAAAAATGATGTCGATCCCCATGGACATAGTTTTTTAGAGCTTCATTATGTTTTTGAGGGAGAGGGGATAGAAAAAATAAATGGCATTGAATACGTTATGAAGCCCGGTACCTTTGCCGTCATATTCCCGTATCAGGTTCATGAAATGTACATAAAAAAGGATACCGAAGTACGTCTTTATAACCTTTGCCTTTCTACCAAAACGATGTTTGACCAGGATGAATACGGCATTGTTATGAACCGGCTTTTATTTGATATTGATTTACATGAAAGAACAATTTATGATATTGAATCCGATACTGCAGAAAAATTTCTTACTCTGTTTCGTGAGATGCAGAAAGAATACGAAGAGGATAAAATTTGGAAAAAATTTATGTTAAAGGCAAAAATCATAGAGCTTTTAATATTATTTGACCGTTACCGGAGGTTCCGTGTCATCAAAGAAAATACACCCCCGGCCGATACCCTCGATAATGATACCTGGTCTATTATCCACTATGTCTATAAGAACTGGAATACCAATATCACCTTAAAAAGTCTGTCCAAGCTCTTTTATTTAAGTGAGTCTTATATCAGTACGATCTTTAAGCAGTGCCTTGGCATCAGCTTTTATACTTTTTTAACAGACCTGCGCATTGAAAATGCCTGCAGTCTCTTAGCCTCTTCCAAGATGTCCGTTACCAATATTGCCTATGAGGTGGGCTACGCATCCTACAGTACTTTTGTACGGGTATTTAACAAACAAAAAGGAGTCAGTCCCGTTACCTACCGGCAGTTGATTAAAAATAACCAGCTTGAAAATCCCGTCAAAGATTGATTAAAACCATGCGCAGAAAACATTTAACATCTCAAAGCGGTATGATATAATACAGCGTAGTGAGTATATGCAAGCTTGCTTGCAATATGCGATCGGAGCAAAAGATCATGAACTGTTTTTTTGTTCATGATATAATAAGAACGGAATGAGGAAATGCAAGCTTGCTTGCGGTTTCCGAGTGGAGTGACAAGATCATGAACTGCTTTGTTCATGATAATCATATGCAGTATCAGGAGGTGCCGTATGAAAATAAACTATCAGAATAAGATGGAAGAGATCCTTGAGCAGGTGTCAGCAAGCGATACGATGCCCTCTCTTCTGCTACACAGCTGTTGCGCACCATGCAGCAGCTCTGTGTTGGAATGCCTGTCAAAACATTTTAAGATCACCGTCTTTTATTATAATCCAAACATTGAACCCATTGCAGAATATCAAAAAAGAGTAGCGGAACAAAAGCACTTTCTTTCCGTCCTCCCATCCACAAATCCAATTGAATTTGTCGAAGGTCCTTATGAAGCGGATGCTTTTCAGATGATTTGCGCAGGCCGGGAAGAAGATAAAGAGGGAGGTTCCCGCTGCTTCCTGTGCTATGAATTGAGACTTCGAAAAACAGCCGAGTTTGCTAAGTTAAACGGCTTTGATTATTTCACCACCACACTGTCTGTAAGCCCGTATAAGAATGCTCAGGCACTCAATGAAATTGGCGCACGCCTATCCGAAGAATACTGCATTCCCTATCTATTTTCGGATTTCAAGAAAAAAGATGGATATCATAGATCCATTGAGCTTTCAAAACAGTACGGACTGTATCGTCAGAACTTTTGCGGATGCATATATTCACAAAAGGCCAGCGAGCAAAAGGCTGATTTGTCACAGCAAAACGAATCGGGAAATTGATGATGAAGTTGCCGTCCTTCCATATCTCTCCTTCAATGCCACAACTTAAATATTACAATTTTGTTACGTATATGTTACAATTCTATTGTTCCTAAGAGATAGTAATCATCATAAGGAGGTAAACACTATGTGTTTCAATTTTAATTCATGCAATTTCAACGACTTACTAAATCAGATTTTAAAATACTGTAGTTTTGGTTCTTGTAAATAAATATCTTTTTGGGAGGGGCGCCGCACGAAATGTACGACGCCCTTTTCACGTTAATAATGTTTATCACATTTTAGGTTTTCAACAAGAGTGTGTGATTATTATCCAGCAGATACACGTTCTTACTCGGTTGTCGCTCATAGCGGTACATAAGGCTGTGACAGATATTTATCTGCCACAACCTAAGTACCGATGGCGACAAACGGTCTATTTATGGAATAATAATTCACACACTCTTCTTTTTAGATATTGAATGTGATAAACATTCTAGTTCTATGTGGGCGCCTTTTCAATCGTTAGTACAACAGCCTCTTTTCACATTAATGATGTTTATCACATAACAACATAATGGACCGGAGCATCATATCTCTCTTCCGCTTTTCGTTTCGTAATAGACGGATCAATAACGATCGTTTCCGCCTTGCTCCTTTCAAATGCCTTTTTATAAATTTCTGTCACATCATAGGTATAGCTGCCGTAGGTTACGGTTTTGCCGATTGTGATCTTTTTCAGGTTAATATCCGCTCCCTTCACCATCACTTTTCCATTTGCTTTGCCGGCTTTTTTTGTAACTCTGTATAATATTCCGTCCACAACAAAGCGCTGCATCTGGTCACTTCCGGTCTCCAAGATATTGTAATCCATCCCGCACCCGTAATGCTCTCCCGCATAAGTGCCGTCGGGTAAATAACTCATATATAATGCACTGGTATAAGCACCTACACTGCCCTTCGGTACATAGATGACAGCATGAAATGCCAGATATCCGTCATCCAGATACCACCGGACCTCCTCGGGAGCCTTCTTTCCCAGGAAGGTAACGCTTTTAATATGCTCCAATTTCCCCAGGTGGCCCACTTTGCCGGTAACCGTCTTTGGAAATGTAATTTTCTTGATATTATTATCCCAATACTTCTGTGGTATCAATGCAGTACTGACATCCTCCGGGTCAGCAATGACACTTGTCATTGAATAGGTTTTTTTCTGGTAGGTAACCTTCTCCGGAATGCGTAAATCCTCTGTTTTTTTATCGGGACGGATAGAGCAAAGAGTCACTGTCCGCTTATCTGGATCGGTGATCCGATAGGTAAAGATTCCCTCCTGAAATACAGTTTCCGTAACGGTAACCTTTACTGCCTGATGCAGTCCGGAGGTTCTTGTATAAGCTATGACATATGTCTCACCTGCTTTTTTCGGAATAACCGCACCACCCCCTGTAACATCAAGGATATCTGTATTGCCCGACAGCCAATAGATGTTCTCATTAGAGCCCTTGGTAAGGCTCGCAGGGATTTTGACGGTCTTGATTGTCTTAGCCTTGATGTCACTTACACCTACCGTAATGCTTTTTGCCTTCACTATATCCGGCGTTAAATTATACCATAATATATTTTAATTCATTTATAACCCTTTTCTTTGTCAATTCAATGACAATCCGATCTTTTGGCACGAGTCTATTTTTACATAACAAAATAGCAGGCATATTCTGAGTCTTATGCCTGCTATAAATTAAAATATTTTGTTTTTTACTTATTCTTTACAGGGATGTTTTTACATGATTATATATAATCAATTCCTCAATCCCCTAAAAAAACGGTGAAAAATGGGTGACAAAATCATATTTTTGAGGTTCGGGTGACAAGTTCAAATTTAGAACTTCCCTGCATTTGCAGCTTCTTCGATACTTACTGCAACACTTACAGTAGCGCCGACCATCGGGTTGTTACCCATGCCGATCAAGCCCATCATTTCTACGTGAGCCGGAACGGAGGAGGATCCTGCAAACTGAGCGTCAGAATGCATTCTACCCATGGTATCTGTCATTCCATAGGAAGCCGGACCTGCTGCCATGTTATCCGGATGAAGGGTTCTTCCTGTACCACCGCCGGAAGCAACGGAGAAGTACTTCTTGCCCTGTTCCAGGCGCTCTTTCTTATAGGTACCTGCAACCGGATGCTGGAATCTGGTAGGATTGGTTGAGTTACCCGTAATGGATACATCAACGTTTTCCTTATGCATGATTGCAACGCCTTCCGTTACATCATTGGAGCCATAGCATCTAACTTCTGCTCTTGGTCCCTTGGAGTAAGCCTTCTGGAATTTCTCCTTAACTTCTCCTGTATAGTAATCCATCTCAGTCTCAACATAGGTAAATCCGTTGATACGGGAGATGATCTGTGCTGCATCTTTTCCTAAACCATTTAAGATAACTCTTAATGGTTTCTGTCTTACTTTATTCGCGGATTGTGCAATACCAATTGCACCTTCTGCTGCTGCAAAGGACTCATGACCTGCCAAGAAGCAGAAACATTCGGTAGTATCTTCCAGTAACATTTTACCCAGGTTACCATGGCCTAAACCAACCTTTCTCTGATCTGCAACAGAGCCTGGAATACAGAAAGACTGTAAGCCTTCACCGATTGCTGCTGCCGCTTCAGCTGCTTTTCTGGCGCCTTTTTTAATTGCAATTGCAGCACCAACAGTATAAGCCCAGCATGCATTTTCAAAGCAAATTGGCTGAATTCCTTTTACCATATTGTAAACATCAAGGCCGGCATCCTTTGTAATCTTTTCTGCTTCTTCTATAGAAGCAATGTCGTATTTCTTTAACACTGCATTAATTTGATTTATTCTTCTTTCATATGATTCAAATAAAGCCATTGTACGTATCCTCCTTTACTATTCGCGTCTCGGGTCAATGATCTTCACAGCATCCTCTACACGTCCATACTGACCTTTGGATTTTTCAAATGCTGTAGCTGCATCATCGCCTTTTTTGATGAAATCCATCATCTTGCCAAGGCTCACGAATTGATAACCAATGATCTCATCATCAGCATCAAGAGCGATACCAGTTACATAGCCCTCTGCCATTTCCAGGTAACGAGGACCTTTTTCGAGTGTACCATACATCGTACCTACCTGGCTGCGAAGACCCTTTCCAAGATCCTCTAATCCGGCACCAATCGTAAGTCCGTCTTCAGAGAATGCGCTCTGTGTTCTTCCGTATACAATTTGTAGGAACAGCTCTCTCATAGCCGTATTAATTGCGTCGCATACTAAGTCCGTATTTAATGCTTCAAGAAGAGTTAATCCCGGTAAAATCTCGGATGCCATTGCGGCGGAGTGAGTCATACCGGAGCAGCCGATTGTCTCAACTAATGCCTCTTGAATAATACCGTCCTTAACATTTAAAGTTAACTTACATGCTCCCTGCTGAGGTGCACACCAGCCAATACCATGAGTAAAACCGGAAATATCTTTCACTTCCTTGGATTTAACCCATTTTGCTTCTTCCGGAATTGGTGCAGCGCCATGGTGAACGCCCTGTGCAACCGGACACATCATTTTTACTTCATGAGAATAAGTCATGTTGTTGAAACTCCTTTCAATTTACATAGTATCGCATTTCATTAGCTTATTGTAAAATAGAGGTAACTCACCACTTAAGAAATGGGAGTATTCTCCGACTTAGATAAACAAGATAAATGGACAAACGAAATCTCCTGCGGTATCCGCCAATAGTAAAGCATCGGATTACCAAAAGAATACGTATGTCACTTAACTTGCTATGAACGTAATAACAAATATGTAATCCGCCCGTCCGTAAAAAATATACATTCCGGCAGTTACTGCTTATGCATAAATATATTTTTGATATTGTTATTTACTTAACATATTTTCGCACAAATCACAGGATAAGTCCATAGTTTTTTAGAAAATATTAATGTTTGGCAACAACTTCTCCTGCTTTTTTGTAAATACTTCCTTCCGGAACATACCCGCGTACCATAGACAGGGGATAGATATTTGAGTTTCTGCCGATGACCGTTCCCGGATTTAAGACACTGTTACAGCCTACCTCCACATGATCTCCTAAAATCGCACCGAATTTCTTAAGACCGGTCTCCAGCCTTTCTTCCCCATCCTTTACGGTAACTAAAGTTTTATCTGATTTTACGTTGGAGGTAATTGCTCCTGCGCCCATATGCGATTTATAGCCCAGGATGGAGTCACCTACGTAGTTGTAATGAGGAACCTGTACTTTATTAAAAAGTATTACATTCTTAAGCTCGGTTGAATTGCCTACCACCGCGCCTTCTCCGACAATGGCGCTGCCGCGGATAAATGCACCATGCCGGACCTCGGCACCCTTCCCGATGATCGTCGGTCCGTTAATGCAGGCGGTCGGCGCTACCTTTGCTGTTTTTGCAATCCAAATATCATCTCCCGCTTTACGGTATTCCTCTTCCGGCAGGGAAGTTCCAATCTGAAGAATTGCATCTTTGATTTTACTTAACACTTCCCAGGGATAGATACATCCTTCAAAAATTTCCGCTGCAATGGTTTCTTTCAAATCAAATAATGAATAAATCATAAGATGTTCTGCCATATTTAACCTCATTTCTGCGCGGCTTTTACGCATTACGGAGTTTGCGAATACCGCGCAGCACAAACTCTGTGAGTGAAAGTGGATTTTTTCACTCTTCCCTTGTATCTAATTTTATATATTTCTATTCTATGAAAAATATTACATCGTTTCTTTATACGTTAGTACTTCTATTTCTTATAGTTTTTTGCAGCCTCCTGAAAAACTCTCGTAAGTGCTGCCTGATTATTTAGCATTTTAACGCCTTGCACTCTTCTTGCAACGAAGCCTTCTAATTTTTCGGTATATTCCTCTTTCGTAATCTGCCCCTCTGCCACATAGGTCAGCCCTTTTTCCCAGCTAGCGGTCAATTCTGCGTTCAGAAGAGATTTTATGGAGGCATCCACCACTTCAAAGATCAATTCTCCCAATAGGGTCGGTGTGATGATTTGTGTCTTTTTATTTAAGCTCAGATAATCAATCTTAACTAATTTATTCAAGATTTCGGCTCTTGTAGCACTGGTTCCAATGCCACTGCCTTTTATATGCGCCCGAAGCTCCTCATCTTCAATCAACTGTCCCGCATTTTCCATGGCAAGAATCAGGGAACCAGAATTATATCTCTTCGGCGGTGTGGTTTCCCCTTCCTTAATGGTAAGAGCATTGACTGGGAGCATTTTTCCTTTCCGAAGGCTCATAAGTGCCGTCAGTAATGCCTGATCGGAGTTTTCCTCGGAATCCTCCTCATTTTCCGACGTTTCTTTCTCCTCCGGTGTGTTCCCCCCCTTCGGTGAATTCGATGCCTTCACGCTGGAGTTTAGCACCTTAAAATAACCTTCCTTCTCTAACATACGAAGGGAGGTAAAGAAGCTCTCCCCGCCGATTTTAACGGTAACTCCGACCCGTCGATATTCTGCTGCCGGGAAGAAAATACATAGAAAGCGCCTTACAATCGCTTCGTAAACGCGTATCGCGGTATGGGAGAGGGAGCGTAGATTATTCAGTCCCTGTCCGGTCGGTACAATGGCATAGTGGTCGGTGATCTGGGCATCATTGACATACCTGGTCTTTGCGATTTCCTTATAGGAACCTGTCTCCAAGATCTCGGTGGCATAATCTCTTACATGGTTTAGCCCCTGTAAGCCTTTGATGTTTTTCCCAATTTCTTTTGCTACTGCCGTGGACAGAACTCTGGCATCGGTTCTCGGGTAGGTCACCATCTTCTTCTCATACAGCTCCTGTGTAATTTTCAGAGTTTCATCCGGGCTGATTTTAAAATTCTTGGAGCATTCGTTCTGAAGCTCGGCAAGGTTAAAAAGCAACGGCGGATTCTTCTTCTCCTTTTTCTTATCAACCTGAACGACTTCCGCCAGCAGCTGTGGCTTATCAGCACTGGTCTCCTGCTTCTCCCAGGTTCCGTCATCCGAAATAGCCGGAATTGTTCCAGCCAATTCTGAAATCAGATGCAGTGCCGAGGTCTTTTCCTGAAATCCGTTTTCCTTATACAATAAGGGAGAATTAAAATATTTCGAACCTTCGACTGCACGGAATTCCCCTGTAAATTCCTTCTCCTCCGCCTGAACCTGTGCCATCACGCGGAAGAAAGGAGTCTTTACAAAGTCACGAATTTCTCGCTCTCTGCGGACTACCATACCAAGGACGCAGGTCATGACCCTGCCGACGGAAATTGCGGACCATTTCTTCGTACTTAAAAACCGTTGAATCCCATTTCCATATTTTAAGGTTAACGCACGGGAAAAGTTAATTCCCATAAGATAATCTTCCTGTGCACGAAGGTAAGCCGCATCGGCAAGAGGATCATAAGCAGACAGTGGTTTTGCTTCCCGTATACCTCTTAAAATCTCCTCCTCAGTCTGCGAATCGATCCAAACCCTTCTTTTCTCCTTCGTATCCGGCACCTTTGCTTCCTGATCCACCAGCCGGTATATGTATTCTCCTTCCCGACCGGAGTCGGTACAGACATAGATTCTATCCACATCTTCTCGATTAAGTAACTCTTTTACGATTGCAAATTGTTTCTTAACACTCGGAATAATTTCATAACGATACCTCTTCGGAAGAAATGGCAGGGTCGCCATACTCCATTTCTTTAAGGCCGGGTCATAGGCTTCCGGATAGCTCATGGTTACCAAATGTCCTACACACCAGGTAACGATTGCTTCCTCCGATTCAATATATCCATTCTGCCTTTTCCCCGAAATCTTAAGCGCTTTCGAAAACTCAGCTGCTACACTGGGTTTTTCAGCAATATATAAACTCTTCGACATTTCTTTCCAACTTTCCTGTGACATAACAATGATATAAGTGTTAAAAGCTTTCCTAGATCGTCTTCATCAATTTGCACAAATTAAGGAAAAACCGGGGTAATAGGAAACAATATTTTTAATTCCGCAACTGTTTGAAGTCGTTGGCACTTAAACCACGTATTTTGTGGTCTTATGTACCATTACATACTTCAATCCAAGTACTGCGTTTTATGTAGTGCTTTTGAGAAACGGGTTGCGAATAAAATATGTTTCCTATTACTTATCAATGCATAAATTGCGCAAATTGATGAAGTTCGTTGTATAAATCAGCTTTTGGCACTTGAATCAACAATTACATGGTAAAGGAATATCGCCGGCAAAACGCGCTTCGAAATTGCGATCCCATGTAATCCAAACCATTATATTCCGTAACAATAGTATACCCCATATCTTGAAAATGGACAAATAAAACTTTTTTGTTACTGGTCCACACATGGGCAAAGTCTATCCTATGATTTCGACAAATGATATCTGATAAGGAGTATTTGCATTCGTTGGTACTTTGGCTCCGTATTTTGGAGCCTTATGTACCGCTACGTAATGCAACTAAGCGAAAGCGTCTCCGATTCGGATATATTTGACGAAATCATAACATGGTATACATGGTGGGTGTGAACAGCAACACTTTTTTACAGGAATATTAAAAATTTTCTTATTCTTATTGAACATTACTGGGAATTCGTTTAAGATTAGGTTAGTATATCATTTACGCAATAAAGAAATACATTTCTGTGATTATTCAAAAGCCTCATTTCCTATGGAAAGAGGTCAAGGAGGAAAAGGATAATGTCTGCGAAAAAGATGAATTATGAAAATCTTGCAAATGGCTTAATTGAGCGGTTTAACAAACGTGGTATCGAAGGATACTATTGTGAAAATGCAGAGGATGCACTCATCATGGCAAAGCGTTTTCTGACACCGGGTTGTTCCATCGCCTGGGGAGGCTCGCAAACCCTGGATGAAATTGGATTGCTGGATGAACTGCAATCATCCGACTATATACTGTATGACCGCAGCAGCGCGAAGACTCCTGAGGAAAGTTCCCTGATGTACAGTAAAATTGTAACTGCCGATTACTATTTCATGAGCTCGAATGCTATTTCCCTGGACGGTCAGCTGATTAATATCGACGGTCATGGCAATCGCGTTGCCTGCCTGATTGCAGGACCGAAAAATGTGATCCTTATTGCAGGGATGAATAAAATTGTAACCGATGTAAATACTGGCGTAGAACGAATTCGTAATATTGCCGCTCCGCCAAATGCCGTTCGGCTTGGGAAGAAAACTCCATGTTCTGAATTAGGCAGGTGCGGAAATTGTCTTGTAGAGGATTGTATCTGTTGTGAAATCGTTATTACCAGAAAATCAAGGATACCTGGCAGGATCAAGGTAATTCTGGTTGGCGAAGAACTTGGATATTAATTTCTATTTCACAGGACCGCAGAATAAAATGAATCAGATATAATAAAATGGAATGAGGAAATGCAAGTTTACTTGTAATCTCCGAGTGGAATGCCAAGATCATGAGCAAGTTTTTTGTTCATGATGATATGAATGACAAAAGCCTTCCTAACAAATCGTCTTCATCAATTAGCACAATCAAGGTAAAACTTAAGTAATAGGAAACAATATTTTAATTCGCAACTGTTTAAAGTCGCTGGCACTTAGGTCACGTGTTTTGTGGTCTTATATACCATTACGTACTTCAATCCAAGTAATGTGTTTTATGCAGTGCTTTATGAGACCATGTGTTGCGAATGAAATATATTTCCTATTACTTATCAACACATAGACTGTGCAAATTGACGAAGTCAAGTTTATAAATCGGCTTTAGTCACTCATGTCTCATGATATAATAACGGCGTAGTGAGCATATGCGAGCTTGCTTGTGATATGCGATCGGAGCCAAAGATCATGAACAGCTTTTTGTTCATGATATAATAAAAATAGAAAGAAGGTTTGAATTATGCTAAAGGATTGTTGTTCATCAAAGGATACCGGATCTTCGGTAACCGTTAAAGTTGATGTAACCAAGATTGTGCGATATGTCTGTGTCTCCGCTATTTTCATCGTTGGTATTATCTTTGGTACCAGATGTTATCACCAGATACTGGATAATAACCACTCTATGAGAAAATAACGAATACCATTAACAGCCCTTGTCATCCATTGAGAGGGCTGTTTTTTCCCCGTTGAAAGTAATCTTCACCGGGTTTTTAATTTTCCTTATTTAACAAACAGCGTTCATAAATTTTATTCTTCTTCTTGGTTTAGAGTAAAGGAAATCCTTTGCAGTTTACTATTTTTATCACTTCAGGACACACAATTGGAGATAACTGCATTTCACCAGTCGGAAGCAGTCGTTCACTGAGTTCTACACTTTCGCCGATTTACAAATGCAATTATATCCGGAGCCGGCATATATTTTTATTGAGGACTTTTATTGAAGCGAAAAAGAGAAAGAATTTTGAATTCTTTCTCTCGCAAAGTTTGTGTCTGCGTATCATCCGCAAACTAGATGATGCGCAAAGATGCGCAGAAATGAGGGAAATTATGAAATCATGTGAACTTGTTACCTTTATTACCGCAGCAGCCTGTAAAATCTATGAATGCTTCCCCACGGAAGAAGTATCTTTGCTGGCTGCGGCATTTACGCAGTTAGGAGATACCTTAACGACGCTTGTTGTCCACGAAGAGGTATGTGATACAAAAACGGAGGCTGCCACCGACGATACAAGCAATCAAGGCGAATCGGCAACCCAATTTACTAATTATAAATAAAGAGGGTTTTCACAACGGGAAAATCATGGTCTTCCAATCGAAAGAGCTTTGGAATGTACGCTACTTAAATTTCATATGGAACTTATCATCCATAATTTATAAGGAAGCGGATTCCAGTAGGGAACATATAAATTACCTTCCCTGCCGGAATTCGCTTCCTTTTTTTGCGTGGTTCTTATTTCGCAGCAACCTAATTAATCTCAATTCTAAATAGCAAATCGTCTTCTTCCGTTTGTACAAGATAAAGGAATACTTTCGTAATAGGAAACCCCTGATTCTAATATTTTTTATTCATACAAAGGATATTTCTCTGTTAAGGATTTCACAAGCTCCATTGCCTTGCTCTTATTCGCATCTACATCCTTAATCAGAAGATAGATCGCCTCTGCAAGAACATCCATATCTTCTGCCTTCATTCCTCTTGTTGTGATCGCAGCCGTTCCAAGCCGGATACCGCTGGTAACATTCGGGGAAGTTGGATCATTCGGAACCGTGTTTTTATTACAGGTAATCTTTGCTGCATCTAACAATTTCTCCGCATCCTTACCGGTAACCCCCATATTCTGAAGATCAACTAACATCAGATGATTGTCCGTTCCACCCGATACAAGATCAAAGCCCCGTTTCGTCAGCCCTTTTGCCAGAGCCTGTGCATTTTCTATGATTCTTCCCGCATATTCCTTAAAGCTTGGATCCAGCGCTTCTTTTAAGCATACCGCTTTTGCTGCAATCACATGCATCAACGGACCGCCCTGGATTCCTGGGAATATTGCCTTGTTAAGCTTGTGTTCCTTAGCAAATTCCTCACTGGAAAGGATCATACCACCTCTTGGTCCTCGTAAGGTTTTATGGGTGGTGGTTGTTGTAACATGGGCATACGGGATTGGGCTCTCATGATAGCCTGCCGCTACCAAACCCGCAATATGCGCCATATCGACCATCAGATAAGCACCCACTTCATCTGCGATTTCCCTAAATCTCTTAAAATCTATCTTTCTGGCATAAGCACTTGCGCCTGCAATAATTAATTTCGGCTTACATTCCTTTGCAATTCTTCTTACCTCGTCATAGTCAATAAATCCTTGCTCGTCCACTCCATAAGGAACCGGTTTATAATAAGTTCCGCTCATATTTACTTTGCTTCCATGGGTCAGATGTCCGCCGTGATCCAGGTTCATTCCCATAAAAGTATCGCCCGGCTGAAGTAATGCAAAGAAGACTGCCATATTCGCCTGCGCACCGGAATGTGGTTGAACATTCGCATAGGTACAGCCGAATAACTTCTTGGCTCTTTCAATTGCAAGCGTCTCAACAATATCTACATACTCACAACCTCCGTAGTATCGCTTACCGGGATACCCTTCTGCATACTTATTCGTAAGCTGGCTCCCCATCGCTGCCATAACTGCCGGACTTACAAAATTCTCAGAAGCGATCAATTCAATATGATCCTTCTGTCTTCCGATTTCCTTGGTAATTGCATCTGCAATTTCCGGGTCACTTGTTTTTAAAATTTCAAATGAGTACATGCTTTCAAATCCTTTCCGGTTTATTCTATATGCCATTTAGATACGAGAGTTAAAAACCTTCCTAACAAATCGGCTTTTAACCCTCAAATCATTTAGTAGCAAAGAGCTTGCCTTGGCAAACTCTCGCACCGAGCGCGTTCTGCCGCAGGCAGATAAATACCTTACGAATACATGTTTCAAGTATTCGTTACGTGCTGAGTGCGTTATCCCAATGCGAACTATGTTCGCATGGAGGTTTTTTTATCGTATAGGATGCAATTTCCTATACGATAAAAAGCGATAAAACATTCATCAAACTTGTCCCAAAGCTAACTGCTCTCCCGTAGCATTACTTCTCGTCTGATACGCAGATTATATCATATTTCAATTCACATCCCCGCGTAGGGGATGGCAACCTTTATAATTGTAGTATATCATGGAACAAAAATAGTTCATGATCATCTTATTACTCCACTCGAAATTGCAAGTAAACTTGCATATTCTCTACGCTTTTATTGTATCATGAGTAAAGAACACTCATGATCTTTGGCTCCGATCGCATATTGCAAGCAAGCTTGCGTATGCTCACTACGCCTTCATTATATCATGAACAAAGAACATGTTCATGATCTAGGCACTCCACTCGGAAATTGCAAGCAAGCTTGCATTTCCTCATTCCGTTTTTATTGTATCACATTATGAAAACTTATGGAAGAATAGTTATAACCTAGAATGAAAGATTATTCATTACATTCTCTAATACAAATGGCTGGTTTTTATAATAAATGGCTCAAGAACCGGCGCAAAGAGATACCAATTCCTGAACCATTCCTATCACCTTACATATGTTCCGGTCCAAATCCCAGCGGTAGTAATTCCTCCAGAAAATACAGCATATAATCATTCTCTGATTTTGCCAGGATTACCAGAAAGCTCTTAGGATCAACAAACTCCCGTATCACCTGCCGGCATACACCGCAGGGCGGCGTATAATCGGTAAGAATTCCTTCCTTCCCGCCAACGATTGCAATCGCTGCAAAGTTTCGCTCTCCTTCGCTTACCGCCTTAAAAAACGCCGTACGCTCGGCACAATTTGTCGGTGTAAATGAGGCATTCTCAATGTTACAGCCGGTATAGGTCTTCTGGTTCTTCGTTAGCAGCGCTGCGCCGACTTGGAAATGGGAATACGGTGTATAAGCTTTCTCCATTGCAAGCATTGCGGAACGAATCAGATTTTTTACCACAGAACGACTTACAATACTCTGCTTGCTTAACAGTTCTCCCTTTTGCTGAGGAATAAGGCTGGTTTTTTGCTCGCTGCTCTCCTGCATTATAAAACCTCCTTTGCTCCCTGCTCCTTTTTTGCCAGCTTCACAATACGGCTGGTTCCCAATCTGGAAGCGCCCAATTCAATAAACCTCTCCGCATCATCAAAAGATGAGATGCCGCCGGCTGCTTTGATCTTGACTCCCTTACCTACATGCTTTGCAAATAAAGCTACATCCTCAAAAGTTGCCCCGCCTTTCGAAAAGCCGGTAGAAGTCTTGATAAAATCAGCTCCTGCTTTCGTTACGATTTCACACATTGCCATCTTCTCTTCCTCGGTAAGCAGGCAGGTCTCAATAATTACCTTAAGAACTTTATCCCCGCATGCTTCCTTAAGCTGCTTTATTTCATTTTCGATCAAATCATAATGCCGATCCTTTAGATCACCGATATTAATGACCATATCGATTTCATCGGCTCCATTTTGAAGCGCATCCTTCGTTTCATATACTTTAACCGCCGTCGTATGATACCCATTGGGAAAACCAATTACGGTACAGACCGCCATTCTATCTTTCACATATTCCTTCCCTCGTTTTACATAGGATGGTGGGATACATACGGAGGCTGTCTGGTACGCGATTGCATCATCACAGATCTGCTTAATCTCCTCCCAGGTTGCTGTCTGCGCAAGTAAAGTATGGTCCACCTTCTCAAATATTTTCTTTCTATCCATGAATCGATCCATCACCTTTCTAAAATACGAATATTAAGCAATCTCCAATGCGATCTTCATCATGTCATGGAAGGTTGACTGCCGGTCCTCTGCGGATAAAGCTTCACCGGTATAGATATGATCGGAAACCGTCAGGATGCAGAGTGCTTTCTTCCCTGCCCTTGCTGCGTTCATATAAAGTGCTGCTGCTTCCATTTCAACCGCCAGAACATTCATTTTGCGCCACAGATCATTGGCATCCTTATCATCCCCATAAAAGGTATCCGAGGAAAGGATATTTCCCACAACCGTTTTAATATCTAATTTTTCTGCTGCCTGAACCGCTTTACGAAGCAGGTCAAAATCAGCGATTGGAGCAAATGTACCGGGTAACTTAAACTGCGCCGCATAGTTTGAATTTGTAGAAGCGCCCATCCCAATCAGCACATCCCTAAGCTTTACGTGATCTGAAATTCCGCCAGCAGATCCGATACGAATAATATTATCTACATCATAGAAATGAAATAATTCATAGGAATAGATCCCGATGGATGGCATCCCCATACCGCTTCCCATTACGGAGACCTTCTTCCCCTTATAGGTACCGGTATATCCTAGCATATTTCTTACCTGATTAAAGCATACTACATCCTGCAGATAGGTATCTGCGATAAATTTTGCCCGGAGCGGATCGCCCGGCATCAAAACTGTTTTTGCTATTTCTCCTTCTTTTGCCGCATTATGCGGAGTCGGTATATTCATAAAACTGATCCTCCTTTATATATTATAGTTCAAATAAATTTGCAGAACTAATTTTAACTTTTTCTTTACTTTTCTCTGCTACTTTTCATATACACTTAAAATGCAGTTTTTCTATATTATGTTTAGCCCGACAAAAGCCTTCTTAACAATTCATCTTCAGCAATTTGCACAAATCAAGATAAAACCAAGTAATAGGAACAATATTTTAATTCGCAACTGTTTGAAGTCGTTGGCACGCACCATTACGTACTTCAATCTAAGTATTGCGTTTTATGCAATGCTTTGGGAGCAATGTGTTGCGAATGAAATTTGTTTCATATTAATATTCAACACATAAATTGTGAAAATTGATGAAGTCGAGTTTATAAATCAGCTTTTGTCACTCATATCATATTATCTTTCAGCAAGTGCCCGTAATTTATACGAAGCAAAATCGAAATATAATGCTCTCTGTTCTCCCCATTTCTACGCGGCTTTTTGCACATCATAGCATTTGTATCTACGAAGCTTTTTACGTAGCATAGAGTTTGTATCTGTACAGTTTTTTACTGCTTTTCTACCACATAATAGTAACATAATTTGCAGGAAAAGGCAATGAAACGAAAGAGGCTGCTGCAACAATGTAAGTACTGCAAAAGGGTCCGTAATCTTCCTATCATCTACGATGAAAGGCAGTTTGTTTTGTCTTTCCATCGTGGTGTGAAGGAAAATCACAGACCCTCTTGTATTAATTTTAATAGAAATGCAGCAGCCCCTTCTTCCAGTCTGTTAAACGCCTGTAATCTCCTACTCCGGTACTTCATGGATGATCTCATGGTTGCGTCTGATCTGTTATAATCCCGGTGGCCTTATCTACCGTATACCAACCGTAGGTTACCGTGTGGCCGATCCCGGTATCCGGATCATCAAGTACAAATTCATAAAGATGAATCAGATATTTTTCATCCTCCGGAGCGCCTTCATACACCAAATAATAATCTGCAAACGGAAGTTTATAGTAATATTCTTCTTCTGGCTCCCCTAAAACTTTCTCAAAATTTGCAGCATAGATTTCCCTTACCATATCTAATGCATCCATCGGGGTTAATTCATCCTTCTTCTGATTTAACATAGAAAATAATAAACTGCCATATCCCCCATGAAAATCAGTGAGATCGGACGGATTCCACAAGCTCTTATTCAGGCTGATCATCGGTATACTTATTATATTGTTATCTTTGGAATCATTCTTTTGTGCAGTGATTGCCCCTGCTGCAATTTCAAATCCCATCATTGTGGTTAATCCCACGGCAGCAAGCAGGCAAAGCATTGTTTGTCTCATAATAATGACTCCCTTAAACCAAACATAGTGAGTGGAACATTTACTGCCTTAGATTACTCTATATTATATTATATCACGTAATACATAACTTTCCATATCTGTTGGAACCAAAGATACGACAGATAGAACGCATTTTTTATAAATATAGATTTAAATCTATTATAATATGGGTTTTTCGCAGAAATATTCCTCTGCCTCCAGTTATAGCGGGGAGGAAGGCATATCCTTCGGACCATCTTCCTTCTTCACCAGGCTCGCTCTTTGAATGGCGGAGGTGCCGAACCGGTTGCGAATGCTGTCGATCGCTTTATCCAATTTTTCCCTTTTCTCCTCCTGTTCCATTCCAAATAAGCAAATCTGCCTTTCCGCTTCCACAGGTACCACTTTACTTGTCTGTATTCCCAGATTTCTGATCGGGGTTCCGTCCCACATTTCCTCAAATAAGCTGCAAGCGCTTTCGTGAATCATATCCGTACTGTGGGTTGGTTTTAACAGGGTCATCTGATGTGACATATGCCGGAACTCATAATCAATGATATTGACTGCAATCACATTGGCAGCCATGTTATCCTTTCGAAGTCTTGCTCCAACGGTTTCGGCAAGGGATAGTAAGATCATCTTCGCCGTGGATTCATCCTCTACATCAAAGGAAATTGTCGTGGAATTTCCATATCCCTTATTCTTTACCTCTTCCCTTTCAATGACGGAAGTATCCCTTCCATTTGCAAAGCTGTAAATGACCTCTCCATGCTTCTTAAAATGTGCCTTAAGAATCTCCACATCCGTACATGCTAGCTCTCCAATGGTATGAATGCCGAGATTATTTAATTTTTTAACGGTAGATTTCCCTACAAAAAACAACTCGCCAACCGGAAGCACCCACATTTTCTCCTTGATTTCCTCCGGATAAAGGGTATGAACCATATCCGGCTTCTTAAAATCCGATGCCATCTTAGCCAGCAGCTTATTCGTTGAAATTCCGATATTTACGGTAAATCCCAGTTCATCCCGAATCCGATTCTTCATTCGGTAAGCAGCCTGCAAGGGTGCGCCAAAAAGTGTTTCCATTCCGGTCATATCGCAATAAGCTTCATCGATCGAGTATTTCTCAACACTGGGTGAAAAATCATTTAAAATATTAATAAAAGCCTTCGAGTATTCCTGATAAAGCGAATGGTTCGGCGGAACTAAGGTTAGATTCGGACATTTTTTCAATGCATCTCCAATCGGTTCCCCTGTTTTAACTCCACACCTCTTCGCAAGCAGAGATTTTGCAAGTATCACTCCATGCCGCTTATTCTTATCCCCTGCCACCGCACAGGGAATCGTCCGCAGATCCAATTCCTCGCCGTTCTTTAGCCGTTGAACCGCTTCCCAGCTAAGGAATGCACTATTCACATCCACATGAAAGATCACCTTATCCATTTTACCACTTACCGTTTTTCATATGACCGACCAGTTCTGCTTTCGATCTCTGCTTTATTATCCATGCCTCATCCCTTGCTTTTTCGAATATCGATACACATTTCGGATCCAGATTATCCTGAATTCCCTCCTTACAAAGCGCACCGATCCTACCACACAGCTCAATAAGCTCCATGTGAATATCATTCGTTCGATCCGAACGATATATTTTTGAGGCTGCTTCGGAATCCATTTCCGTAAACTTATCCTTGGGAGCATTACATTTCGGGCAATTATCCGGAGCCTCTACCCCTTCATGAACATAGCCGCAAACCGTGCAGATAAATAGTTTTTTAATCATAGGATCTCCACCTTTCCATCGAAAACTCTAAACAAACCTCACGTTTCTTTACTCATCTTAAAATAATCCTTCCACGATGTCAATCCATGATCTTCATCTGTTTCCATATCGTTTTCCGTATGGTTACCCCTGCTTTCTTCTCTATTTCTCCGTATGGTTACCCCGAGCTTTCTTTCTATTTCTCCGTATGGTTACCCCCGGCTTTCTTCTCTATTTCTGCATATAGGGCTACCCTCCAAGCTTTCTTCTCTATTCCTGCATATGGGTTATCCTCCAAGCTTTCTTCTCTATTCCTGCATATGGGTTATCCTCCAGGCTTTCTTCTCTATTTCTGCATATGGGTTACCCTCCAGGCTATCTTCTCTATTTCTGCATATGGGTTACCCTCCAGGCTATCTTCTCTATTTCTGCATATGGGTTACCCTCCAGGCTTTCTTCTCTATTTCTGCATATGGGTTACCCTCCAGGCTATCTTCTCATTTCTGCATATGGGTTACCCTCCAGGCTTTCTCTGTTTCTGCGTATGGTTACCCTTCTGGCTTTACTGCTTCGGTTCTTCCGATGCCGCAGGATTAGCAGCGATCATTTTCAATTTCTTTTTGTTATGATATCTTCTTATAAGCAGAATCACTGCGGTAAAGATTCCACCCCAGATGATCAGATATGGAAGATTCACAACAAACCAAACCACAAAGTCCTTTGCGCCCTCACTAATCCGATACATGGTATCACGGAAGCCATTTTCAATTCGCTTCCCGACGCTTTTCTTTTCTTCCGATCCCGGAGTTATTCGCTCCACCTCATATATCGTCAATGTTACCGTGCTATACTCAACTTGATTATCCATGGTGCGCAGCTGTGATTCGTAATTCTGGAGTTCATAACGAATATCGCTTAACCGGCTTTCCAGGGTGATAATATTATCCATCTTTTCTTCTTTTTCAAGCAGAACAAATAGTCTCTCCTGCTCGATCTCCAATGCCTTCTTACGGCTTTCCATATCCACATACTGTAATGTCACATTTTCGGAAGTCATTTCCGAATTTACTACATTCGCCTCTTGATCGATCGAACTAGTAAATTCATCGAGATGATCCTTCGGAATCCTAGCTACAATTCTCCCCTCTCTCGTTTCCTTACTGTAATAGTATCTGCGCCCGTTGATACTGGAACTTTCCTCATAGCCTCCCAGGAATCGGATCTTATCTGTAATGGCGGTAATGAGTCCGTCAAAGTCCTGTGTTTCAACAACCATACTGACCCGTTTAATTATTTTATCCTGTATCTGACGATTTGTCATATCCGCAGATACTGT
This sequence comes from Lachnospiraceae bacterium, assembly GCA_015057615.1. Lineage (GTDB taxonomy): Bacteria > Bacillota > Clostridia > Lachnospirales > Lachnospiraceae > Mobilitalea. The sequence continues at coordinate 38,393 of SVEA01000034.1, forward strand.
CGATGCACCGGGCACAATCGCTTCCTCTGCCTGCGCTGACTCTGTTTCACCATCTACCGCTTTATCGTAACTATAGCTCGTGCTTTCGCTTTGCGGACGGCTCTGATCCGAAACATCCATTTTCATATCCTTCATTTTCATATTCGAGGATTTTCCTGCGCATGCGGTTAATGTAAGGACGAAAAGCATAATAATTGCTAGTCCGTGAATAAACCTCTTCTTTCTCATATAACTCCTCCCTCTTCTCCTTTTTCTTCCATCATTATATACAAGATGGTTGGACTCGTCAATTTATTTCTATCAATTAGACGAAGGACCGGTTTGATAAGTTCCTTTTCTTGGAATACATTCCGGTAGCATAAAAAGGCTGTACTCCCTTTTGCCGGTTACGGATACCCACTGGGTATGCCATAAGGAGCAAAACTAGTACAGCCTTATTTCTTAGCTATAGAAAATCATCTTCTTAAGGGACCTTATTTGTTCTCTGATACCGATATAGCAGCTTCCTAAGGGACCTTATTTCTCAACAACAACTTGAATTAAAGGACCTCTGCCTTCCTTATTAGTTCCCCATACTTTAATCTTATCAAGTGCCTTTGCCTTGGGAATCTCGATTTCAAAGTTACCTTTCTTATTAATGGTTCCTTCGTAGGTCTTTTTCCCAATTTGTGCATATATTTTAGTTTCTTCATCAAGGATCTCTACCTTACCGGTTATTTTCTTAGCACCCGCAGCTATGGTGTTCACCTGGGGCTGATCCGGTGCTGCTTTCACAAACTTTGCGGTAAGTGGATCACTCGTTCCGGTTACATTCGTCGCTGTCACCGTCATCTCGGTACCTGATACCTCCCGGTCGATCTCAAGCGTATAGATATAGCGGGCATTTTCTTCCTCATACGTATACTCGGAGGTGGTATAGGTTTTCTTACCGATCTTCAAGGTGATTTCACAATCCTTATCAGCAATAACCTGCACCTGTTTATCCGTATTCGTTACCTTTTTTGCCAGAACCGGCGGCTCTGGTCTGCCCGGCAATACCTCTGCTTTATTCACCGTAAGTATCTTACCATCGGCAAAACGTACCATCACATAGACTTTGGTGCCTAATTCTAATTTATCCTCTTCTAGGCGATATTTGTATCTTCCGAAGCTATCTGTTTCAACTACATATAAGTTATTGGTAAAAGTCTTTGTTCCCGGCTTAACAATTGCTACGTAAACTGTCTGGCTATCGAAAGAATTCCCGGCAATCAGATAGGACTTTGTCGTAATATTATCAATCGTCAGAGTCGTCGAGTTGGTTTTCACATACTTCTCGATATCCTTTACCACAATCTCGGTCGGGTAGCTTGTTCTCGCAGATCCATTTTTATAATCGGTAGTAGTTACCGTCAGTACCTGGCCTGCCTGCAGCTGATCCCTAAACTGGAAGGTAAATTTGCCTTCCTTATCCGTCTTCGTGGTATACGTTTTATCGCCAATCTTTAACGTCATATCATAATTCGCCTTGCCGGAAGGTACATACCCGTTTAAGGTTCTTTCAATATTACTTATCTCATATAATTGCGGAGCATTCGGCACTACTTCGATCACCTTCGCCGTCTTTACCCTACTATTTCGGGACACATGGTCCAGACTATAGATTGTAACCGATTTACCAGCTTCCAATTTCGGTATATATAAAGCGTAATATCCGGAAGCGCTAACTTCAAATTTCGTCTTCACAACCGTAAGGGACGGATCATAAATTTCGGTATTCGCTTCATACAGCTCTTTACCACCCTCACTGGTCACATATACGATATCATCAATGATTGCAATTACGGTTGCATCATCATCATTCAAATTGCCGGTGATATATGGTGCATTATTATAGATCGGATTTACAGAAGGCTGGTTCGGCCCGGTACGTTTCACCGGCACGGTTACCCTTTCGCTTTCCAGACCAGTTTTCTCATCAATGACATAAAAGGTTACCGTTGATCCGGAAGGCTGGGAAGGTAACGGATAAGCATATTTACCATTCTTTCCTATCTCCCCTCTGTACTCACCGGTATAAGCTTCGAATACGATGGTAGCTCTCGGTTCGCCGGTTCCTTTAATATTGGACTTGCGGTTCGTATAGTTTTCTGCTGTAGGTCTTCCTAAAAGGTCATCCCGGAAATTATCAATAACGATTTTCTTAACTGTTTTATTTCCATGGACATCCTCAGCAAATATACTGTAGGTTCCGTTCTCCCATACGGTAAAGGTCCGGTTCGTTACCTTTCTCGCCGTTACCCATCCGCTGTAATCCAAATCGTAATTTCCTTTCATATAGCTCAGCTGCTTAATTTCCGATTCATCCGTTGCATACACTTCTACTTCGTACGGGCTGCCCGTCGGATTGGGTACTCCCGCAATTGCTATAATACTCGGTCCTTCCTCATCCTTATAGCTCTTCGGATAGGACGCCGTATAGTAGCGGTATCCGTCCGCCTCGGTCAGATATTCCTCAAACCAAGGGGTTTCCTTTAACAGATCATGTGCATAGGCAGGTGTCTTGATCAGGAATTTATAACTTGCAGGGAAATCCACCTTCCAGTTATAGTCCACCTTCGGTAATATACTTCCTGATTGGGACAGCTGCTTTACATAGTCTGCCAGAACCGCCTGGCTGCGGTTAAAGCTCTTATAAACAATCTGCGATTCAACACCACGGTTGGCAGCAACCGGTTTTGTAATTTTATTCGTCGCAATGACAAACTTCATATCATCCGTTACTTTTTTGCCATTGTAGGAAATGCTCCTGACCCGTTCATTTACACTAGTTTTATTACCGGAGATATCATATCTCGGCTCTACGGTCGGATTAATCACATAATCGATTCCGTCAAAGATAAAGAAATTGCTCCAATCATTTAGCCATTCCTCCCGAATCAGGGATTTCAGTCCCGTTTTCTCTATCAGCTGTGACATGGTCTGATCCGACCAGTTCGCCTTAAAAAGAATGGTCTCATAAGCGCTTGCTGACCACTCCAGCCACTCTTTTAGCTGCTTACCGGTAATCGTATAGAGATAGATGTAATTGTTGTAGGATTGCAGTTTTGCTAGATCCAATTCTGTGATTTCATCCTTAATTGTAACAAAATCATCAATTGATTCTGCTCCGTAGCTGCCATAGGTGGAGGCAGCAATAATCGGATAATCCTTATACGCCGGAGCATTCTTTATCACATAATCCATCGCATAGCTTATCTTCGCATTGTTGAGCAATTGGATTGCCGTATTATCACCCAATAATCCATAGTAGTTATGGATTATTGTTCCCTCTTCAACCTTGCCGATCACATCCGTACTATATGCCATCAGTTCATCATTCCAGCTGCCAAAAAGGGATGCAATTTCTTTATTCTCCTTCGTATTCTGATTGGTAACCGTACGTATCTCGGAGCTGCGGTCAGCAATCTTTACCTTGTCTCCCTTAATCTCCAGTGTTAGGTCAACAACTCCGATTGCACCTCCGCGGTCTCCCGCCATAATTACATTTTTGCCATTCATAAGATAGGTTTTCTTATCCACGCTTGGCAGCTTGTAATAAGCGGATGTCATATCGCTAGTAGGGAACACATTATGTTCATGACCGCATACAACAACGTCAATATCATCAATTTTTGTCAATGCATAAGCCACATTCTTAAATTCCGGCTCCGGTGATTCCGGCCCAATTCCTGTATGGGACAGCGCAATAACAATGTCCGCACCCATTTCCTTAAGCTTTGCCGCCTGTGTCTTCGCATTGGTAACCATATCCTCGCCCTTCAAAATGCCGACATAGCTGTGCGTTTTACCCGTTAGTGTAGGTATCGTCTGTCCGATAATACCGATCTTAACCTCGACCTTTTCTCCTGATTTTGTCTTCATCTCACGGGTAATCAGCATATTCTCAAGGAAAGGATATTCTCCGCTCTTCGAATCCGTAACGTTGGAGACTACGGTAATATCCATAAGACCGGTTCCGTTTAATTGATTCAGGATATACTCATATCCATAATCAAAATCATGATTTCCCAGGGTAATCGCATCGTACCCTACTTTTGCCATCGCTTTATAAATCGGCTGTATTTCATTATAGTATTTCGAAAAGATATACTCTGTCGTATAGTCAAACAAAGTATCCCCGGCATCTAAGGTAACCGTATTCTCTTTCGGAAACTCCGCTTTCGTTTTCTGAACCAAGTCAAACAATCTGGCCAGGCCGCCGTTACTATAATCCTCATTCGATTCATAATTCGTACTGTTAAGCTGCCCATGAATATCAGTCGTCCCAATAACACGCATTTCTACCGTTTGCGTTTTCTGCTCTGCTGCAATTGCCATTCTTAAATTAGCAGCTCCAAGCAGCACAGCCGCAGCAGTGAAAGTGGTAATCAAGCAAATTATCTTTTTTCCTCTTCTCTTTTCCATTTTCTCTCCTTACTAGTAAAAGCTGCCGCAACATATACATCATCGTGATCCATGAAAGACCGCAGATCCAGATTCAATCGACGTGTATTGTGCAACAGCTTAATTTATACATTATAGTCTCCATTGCCAGTGTATCACATCCTGGAACTATAATAATTATCTAATAAGGCAAAATAATGGCAAAAATGTTAAGAAATACTTACTATTTGATTAATTACCGGTTTCATCAGCTCCATCATACGCTCCGTCTGATCGGTTAAGTATAGGTGTCCGATGAGTGCTTCCACTCCGGTCGCGGTACGGTATTCGACGATACTGGCATTCTTCGCAGAGGTGAAGGATTTGGCATTTCTTCCCCTCTTATAAACGGATATCTCCTCCTCGGTAAGCAGCTCCTCAATCCTGTGATAATGATCTGCCTGAGCCGTTGCCTGCACGAGCTTTGTTACCCGCTTATGAAGCTTATTCACCGGTGCATTCCCTTGTTCCACCACGGAAGTCCGAATAATCAGATCATAGACCGCATCACCGATATACGCCAGTGTCAATGGGGAAAATGATTTGATATCCGTATCCGGAAGATGAAACGTATCTCTTAAATAGCCTGCAAAGGAGGTATCTATCTCCTTATTTTCTATTTCCTTTTCCATCTTACGCCCTCTCTGGTATCCTCAAGCAGGATACCCTTTTCTAATAACTGATCACGGATTTGATCCGCCAATGCAAAATTCTTGTTCTTTCTTGCTGCCTGTCGCTCCTCGATAAGCTTATCGATCACCTCGTCCAGCAGCTCCTCCTCCTGATGCGCCTTGATCCCCAGGATATCGCATAAGGCAATGATCTTGTCCTTAATATATTCGACAAATACAATGCTTCTGTCTCCATTGCAGTTGGTGTTGGCAAGCTTTACGATCTCAAAGATCGCAGCGATCGCATCCGCCGTATTTAAGTCATCCTCCATGGAAAGGTTGAATTTTTCCTGAAGTGCATCCGTTTCCTTAACGAATTCCGCTTCCTCTTTCGTAAGGCTGCCTTCCTTCAAGGTGCCGGATCCCAGTAAAAACTCCAGCTGCCCTACACTGGTAAGAATTCTTGTCAGAGAATTTGCCGCCGCTTCCATCAGCTCCCTGCTAAAGTTTAACGGACTGCGGTAATGCGCATTCAGCATAAAGAAACGAACCACCTGCGGCGGATATTGCTCACAGATTTCTCTTACGGTAAAGAAGTTGCCTGTGGATTTAGACATTTTCTTATTATCAATATTCAGAAATGCGTTGTGCATCCAGTATCTTGCAAATGGTTTCCCGCTGGCAGCTTCACTCTGCGCAATTTCATTTTCATGATGGGGAAAGATAAGATCCTCGCCGCCAGCATGGATATCGATCTCTTCCCCCAGATATTTTGCACTCATAGCGGAGCATTCGATATGCCAGCCGGGTCTTCCGTCTCCCCAGGGAGAACTCCAGGATGGTTCCCCCTCTTTCTTCGGCTTCCAGAGGACAAAATCCATAGGATCTTCTTTCTCCTCATTGACTGCGATACGGCTTCCTGCCTCCAAATCATCAATGTTCTTCTTGGAAAGCTTACCATACTCCTTAAAGCTTCTTGTTTTATAATATACGGTACCCTTCTTTTCGTAAGCATAGCCTTTTTCAATCAAAGTTTCTATCATCCGAATCATAACACCGATTTCCTCGGTAGCCTTCGGATGGAAGGTAGCCTCCTTCACATTAAGGGCATCCATATCCGTGCGGAGCTCTCTAATATAACGCTCCGAAATCTCCGAGGCTTTGACGCCTTCTTCCTGCGCTTTCTTAATAATTTTGTCATCCACATCCGTAAAATTCGATACATAGTTCACTTCATATCCCTTGTATTCCAAATATCTTCTCAAGGTATCAAAAATGATCGCCGGTCTGGCATTCCCGATATGAACATAATTATATACCGTCGGCCCGCAGACATAGATCCGTACCTTTCCTTCTTCAATCGGTACGAATTCTTGTTTTTTTTGGGTTAACGTATTATATATTTTCATTCCACTTCCTCCTTGATTCCTGTTTTTATCTCGTATAATATGATTAGCCCGATAAAAGCCTTCTTAACAAATCGGCTTTGTCGCTCCTATCATAATATAGTTTTTTAACCGCTTTCGGTTATTGCTCTTCTTTCCCCGACCGCTTACTCAGATGGTCGATCTTCTTCTCCAGCAGATCAATTGTATCATATAATTTCTTTAATTCACCCTTCAAACAATCATTTTCCTTTTTCAGCCCGGACATATCATGCTGCAGCGGATCTGGAAAATGAACCTGATCCAGGTCTTCCCTCGGCACTCTCTTATTATCCCTTTTCACAACTCTTCCCGGCACACCAACCACGGTAGAATTCGGCGGAACCTCCGAAAGTACAACGGAACCGGCACCAATCTTCGAATTCTCACCCACCGTAAAGGAACCGATCACCTTTGCTCCCGCGCTTATCATAACATTATTGCCGATCGTAGGATGCCGCTTTCCCTGCTCCTTACCGGTACCTCCAAGGGTGACTCCCTGATACAGGGTTACATAATCTCCTATAATGGTCGTTTCGCCGATTACCTCTCCGATCCCATGATCAATAAACAGACCTTTTCCAATCGTTGCACCAGGATGAATCTCGATCCCGGTTTTTCTGGCGGTTTTCTGTGATAGCCACCGGGCGAGAAAATAATGCTTGTGAACATATAGGGAATGCGCCATCCGATACCTTAATATCGCTTTAAAGCTTGGGTATAAGAATACCTCCATCGATGACTTGATTGCTGGATCCCTCTCTTTTATAATCTGCATTTCCTCTTTAATATAATTTATAATACCCATGATACCATCCTCCTATGATAACCAATAAGACGAAATTATAAGACGCAATTTCCTGTACGACAAAAATACCGCCCCTAAGATAGAGGCGGTGAAAGACGCGGTTCCACTCTAATTTATATGTACTTAGCGAAAACACTAACTACATATATCTCTTACAGATAACGGCTGTATTCCGTGCCCAGCTAGACATACGCTTCACCAGACCAGCTCCCGGATGCACTTCATACATGGCTTCGTAAAGAATGCTTTCAGCCGGTGACATTCTATCTCTGCTACTATTCCATGGATTACTTTTCCGTTCTTCGCTTTTAAAATTTAGAATCTATTTATTTAAATTTGGTATTGTTCACTATTGCTTTATTGTATGCATAGATAAATATTTTGTCAATACCCCCGCTAAAAATAATCTTATCCGCTAATCTTGTTTCGGACATCCGCTACATCCGCCACAGCTTCTGCCCGCCGTATTCGGTGTCACATCATATTGATAACGAAACATGGATTCCAACAGGCAGACTGCGTTGGCAGCGATTCCAAGCTCTGCTCCGGTAAATCCAAGTCCCTCCTCTGTTGTTGCTTTGATATTCACCCGGTCCTCCTCCATACCAAGCACATCTGCTATGTTTTTAACCATCTCCGGAAGGTAGGAGGCAAGCTTTGGCTTCTGTGCGATAATGGTAGCATCTATATTTTCAATCACATAGAGTTTTTCCTCCAAAAGCTTCTTCACCCGGTCTAATAAATCGATACTGGACACTCCTTTTAATTCCGGAGCGCTGTCCGGAAAGTGCTTGCCAATATCTCCGAGAGCCGCTGCTCCCAAAAGCGCATCCATAATTGCATGCACCAATACATCCGCATCGGAGTGTCCGAGTAGTCCCCGCTCATAGGGTATCTTGACACCCCCAAGGATGAGATCTCTGCCTTCTATTAATTTATGAACATCATATCCTGTTCCAACTCTCATAAGGTTTTCCTTGCCCTTTCAAATGCAATTGTCCAATTCTGTTGACCCTGATTCATTTTTATTTTACTCGAACAGGGGGGGAAATACAAGCTGTCATTTTTAACCGCTTCCTGCGGTGTGATGAAGAGGTACTACCAAGCATACTCCGACCGAACGGGACTGTCTCTTATCAAAGTAGATGCTTTTTATTTACCTAGCATAGCTAAACAAAAAAACACCGTACAAAAAATGCTTTGGTGTTTTAAAAAATTTTTTATTTGTATGAAATAGCGAAGGAGGGATTTGAACCCCCGACACCGCGGGTATGAACCGCGTGCTCTCGCCAACTGAGCTACTTCGCCATAATGGGACCTATAGGGCTCGAACCTATGACCCTCTGCTTGTAAGGCAGATGCTCTCCCAGCTGAGCTAAGATCCCAAATGCAGACTACTTTCCCGACACGATACCGATTAGGATAGACTGCATTATTGGAACGTATCGGATACCACATAAACGCTTCCTCGAATACCTCTTTCATGCTTGTACAAAGATTTCGAAAAAGCACTTTTTATTATATCCATAGGATACCATTTTGTCAAGAGGACAAATTCGACAAATTTAATTTCATGAATTTTCAATTTTAATTTAGGTATGCTTCAACAGATTTACTTCGACTATACCTCTTATCGCTTTACCGTTTTCCCCAAAGAGCGGAAAAACGGAATTTAACTTTTCATTCATCTTGCTCTCGTTTTATCGTCTCTTCGGAAGCAGATAAATTGCCGTTCCATAGATATCCTCAACCGCCTCGGTGACCGCTTCCTCATAGGTTGGATGAGGACGAATGACGGAGGCAAGATCATGAGCAGTTAAGCCATTTGCAATCGCTGTCACAAATTCTCCGATCATATCCGTTGCCCTTTCACATAAGAGTACTGCTCCAAGAATGCGATCGGTTGCGGCATCACAGATCACCTTGATAAATCCTCTTTCCCCGGTAGACAGTAACGTCTTACTGTTCCCAAGCATCGGATATTTTCCTACTTTTACTTCGATACCTTTCGCCTTTGCTTCTTCCTCATTGATACCGACCACTGCCACCTCCGGTTCCGTATAGACGCAGGAAGGGATTACCTCCAAGGAAAGGGATGGCTTCCGATTACACATGATTTCAACCGCAGCGACTCCCTGCGCGGACGCCGCATGTGCCAGCTGCCTGCCTTTGATCACATCACCAATCGCATAGACTGTGTCGATACTTGTTTGAAATTTCTCATTTACTTTAATATGGGCGCCATCCATTGCTAATGAAAAATCCGGTCCAAACAGTCCCTCGGTGTTCGCTCTTCTGCCGACCGCAACGAGAATTCCATCCGAACATACCGATTTCGCAGCGTTCTTTTCTTCAAAATCGCAGAGAAGCTCCCCGTCCGGTGTTTCTGAAATTTTAACTACCTTCGCCTTGGTATGGATGATGACACCCTTTTTCTTCAGGTTCATGGCAATGCTCTGTGAGATCTCCTTATCCATATTGGGGAGGATGCGATCCATTGCTTCTATCACCTCCACCGCAGAGCCCATTTCCTGATAGTAGGTAGCCAGTTCAATGCCGATTACACCACCGCCGATAATCAGCAGCCTTTGATAAAGCTTTTCCCTTTGGGACAGAAGCTCATCACTGGTTATGACATTTGGCAAATGAATCCCCTCGATACCGGGCTTCACCGGTTTCGAACCAGCGGCAATCAGAATATTATCTGTATTTATTCGAAGCTCTTCCTCAGCATTATTGATCTGTATCTGATGGGCATCCAGAATTGTTGCCATACCCTCTATTATCGTAACCCCATTCGCGGCAAGAAGGGATCGGATTCCCTGACGAATCTTATCTACAACCGCATCCTTTCGATCCTGAATTCGGTTCAGATCATAGGAAAGCTCCTTGCAGGAAATACCCAACTCCCGAAACTCCTGCGCTTTTGCATATAGATGGGAGGTATACATTAAGGTCTTCGTCGGAATACAGCCGCGATTAAGACAGGTTCCGCCGATCTCCCTTTTCTCAATGACTGCCGTCCTCCTACCCATTTTAGCGGCTTTTATAGCTGCAACATAACCTCCGGGTCCCGACCCGATTACCATCAAATCATATTTTTCCTGCATCCTTACAGCACCCCATTCTATTTAATATTCTTCCTATATCATGGTAAGGTTAGCCCGACAAAAGCCCTCTTAACAAATCCTCTTCGGTAATTTGCACAAATCAAGGAAAAGCTTAAGTAATAGGGAACAATATTTTACTACGCAACTGTTTGAAGTCGTTGGCACTTAGACAGGCACTTAGACAGGCACTTAGACCACGTATTTTGTGGTCTTATGTACCACTACGTACTTCAATCCAAGTACTGCGTTTTATGCAGTGCTTTATGAGACCATGTGTTACGAATGAAATTTGTTTCCTATTACTTGTCAATGCATAAAATTGTGCAAATTGACGAAGTTAAGTTTATAAATCGGCTTTTGTCGGGCTAATCATAGTAATAATATCCTTTTGCAGCCGGCTGGTTTCCTCCTCCACCGGTACCTCCTGCAAAGCGTGAACCATAGCATCTGCCGTAAAATGGCACCCTTTTAGATAAGCAGCGATCAGCTCAATAAAATCTGTATTTAATGAATCTGAATAAACGGTACATGTTTCAATCACTCCTGCCGAAACACAAAATTGCAGTTCTATATTTCCCCAGGGAAACCGGTGTTCAAAGCAATTGCTGAAAGTAAGCTTTCTGCCGTAGATCCATTCCCAGGAGGAAAACTTTATCGTCAGCTTGTCTACCTCTTTCGTATCGATAAGAATCGGTTTTCTTGGCTCTGGCTTACGTCCATATACTTCACCGAGGGCATTTACTAGTTCTTCCTTCATTATGTCTATGTTTAGATCCGGCCGGTATTCCTGTAAATTAACGACACGAGACCTTACCGAATCAACGCCTTTTGATTTCAGCTTATCCTTTGCTACATTTAAGTAATCAGACAGCCTGCTCATATCCACGTTTATTAATATAGTTCCATGGTGGTAGCTATGTATTCCATCGGAATAGAATGCATTGCCGGAAAACTTTCTCCCTTCCACCGTAATATCATTCCGCCCTGATTTTTTGGCCAAAATTCCCAGACGGTTTACCGCCCTTAAAATAACCTCTAACTGCTTTTCTACATCATAATTATTCTTCCGCACCAGAAAAGTAAAATTCAGATTCCCAAGATCGTGAAACACTGCCCCCCCGCCGGATAAACGGCGCACCAGCTTTCCGCCATCCTTTTTAAGCTCTGCTATCTTGCATTCCTTCCACGGATTCTGATTCTTCCCGATCACAACTGTCTTCTCATTCTGCCATAGGTATAGGATGCATTCCTCTTCCCCGACGGTCTTTAATAAATGCTCTTCAAGAGCAAGGTTCTGGTAGGGATTCGTATGATTGCTGATAATATATTGAATATTTGTTATCAAGTGTTACCTCTTCCTCGTATATTTTATTCAGATAATTTTGTGAGGCTCCTCACAAACTCTATAATATGGGGTAATTGAGAAACCTTATAAGTTATATTATTTTATTCGAATAATTGTAAAACTCCGTTATCTCATTCAATTGAAATGGCATTCCTATACTAATTATTTTCCCTAATTCATCGATTGGCTCGGGAGACACCTCCCGAACCAATCTGTGTGATAAGTTATATAAAAACCATGAACGTAAATAGGAGCGCATATATTTTCATATCAAAATCTTAAAATAACTATGACACTCCTATCATCTACAATTTATGGTTTCTTCCGGTATCGAAGGATTGGATTTCTCGCCGCCTTCACCTCGTCCGGCCGCCCGACCACAGTACTTTGAGGATAATCCTGCATCGTCTCCGGATGGTTCATTGCCTCTTCATAGATCTGTTTATAAATTGCGATCACCTCATCCAGAGTTTCTTTCGTCTCCGTCTCCGTCGGCTCCACCATAAGAGCCTCCGGAATGATTAATGGAAAATACATGGTCGGCGGGTGGATTCCATAATCCAGCATTGCTTTTGCAACATCCAGAGCAGAAACTCCTTTCTCCTTTTTTAGTTCCTCTAAGGACAGAACAAATTCATGCATGCAATGCTCCGGAAACGGCACTGAAAAAATATTCTTTAGATGCTGCATCATATAGTTTGCATTCAGCACCGCACTTTCGGAAGTATGCTTTAATCCTTCCTTTCCCAGGGTAAGAAGATAGGTAAGCGCCCGGACAACGACCAGGAAGTTTCCGTAGAATCCTTTTACTCGTCCGATACTGTCTTTCCGATTATATTCCAAGCGATAGGTTCCATCCTCCTTGCAGCATACCAAGGGGGACGGAAGATAATCCGCCAAAATCGCCTTGCATCCAACCGGACCGCTTCCCGGTCCTCCGCCTCCGTGAGGAGTGGAAAAGGTCTTGTGAAGGTTCAGATGCACAACATCAAATCCCATATCTCCCGGCCTTGCAATTCCCATAATCGCATTTAAATTAGCGCCATCATAGTAATTTAGTCCGCCGGCACGATGGATCATATCGGTGATCTCAAGTATCTTTTCATCAAATAATCCTAAAGTATTCGGATTCGTCAGCATAAATCCTGCGGTATCCTCCCCGACCACTTTCTTAAGCTCCCCGGTATCGACATAGCCCTCCTTTGTCGAAGGCACATTGATTACGGTAAAACCAGCCATCGCCGCACTGGCAGGATTGGTGCCATGAGCGGAATCCGGAACAAGAATCTTATCTCTCTTTTCATCCCCACGTTTCTTATGATAAGCACGGATCAGCTGTAAGCCGGTATATTCCCCATGGGCACCCGCTGCAGGTTGAAAGGTCATCCGGTCCATTCCCGTTATCTCGCAGAGATATTCTTCCGAACGTGCCATCACAGCAAGGCATCCCTGTACCGTATGCTCCGGCTGTAAGGGATGTACCTCTAAGAATTCCGGCAATTTTGCCATATCCTCATTCACCTTCGGATTATATTTCATCGTACAGGAGCCTAAGGGGTAGAAACCATCATTGACACCAAAGGTGTTCTTCATCAGCTCGGTATAATGCCGACTCAGCTCCGGTTCACTGACCTGGGGAATATTTAGATCGGATTTCCTTATATATTTCTCTTCGACCTCTACGATCGGGACATCACATGGGGGCAAAAGTGCACTGCCTCTTCCTTCCCTTCCTTTTTCAAAGATCAGTTTCATTCCGCCACCTCCTTAAGAATAGCGATCAGCGTATCGATCTCCTCCTTCGTGTTGACCTCCGTTGCGCACCAAAGGATATGTCCTTTATTTTCCCCGGACAGAGGATATCCTCCGAGAATTCCATGCTGCTCCAATGCCTCCAAAAGTACATCCGCATCCTTCGGACAGGTCGTTACGAACTCGTTGAAATACGCCCCAGAATAAACCAGATGAAATCCATCTAATTCACAGAGCCGCTTAGCAAGATAGTGGGCTTTTGCCATGGAAAGCGTAGCTGCCTGCACGATTCCCTTCTTCCCCATAGCATCCAGATATACCGCGGCGGTCATGGCGCAGAGTGCCTGATTGGAGCAGATATTACTGGAGGCTTTCTCTCTGCGGATATGCTGCTCCCTTGCCTGTAACGTAAGTACGAATGCCCTTCTGCCTTCGGCATCCTTCGTCTCTCCTACGATTCTTCCTGGCAGCTTACGCATCATTTTCTCTTTGGATGCCATAAACCCGAGATAGGGACCGCCAAAGCTTAGCGGCATTCCAAGCGGCTGCCCTTCGCCAACCGCAATGTCAGCACCATACTCTGCTGGCGTTTTTAAAACACTTAAGGAAATCGGATTGCAGCTCATAATAAACTTTGCTCCGCACCCGCCGGTTAAGGCAGCTATTTCTTCGCCATCCTCCAGCTGACCGTAGTAATTTGGCTGCTGTATCAACAGGCAGGCGGTAGTATCCTCCAATAGCTCCTCCAAGCGGCGGAGATCAGTTCTTCCATCCCTGCCCGGAGCGATTACTACTTCAATATCAAGACAGCTGCAATAGGTTTTAATTGTTTCGATCACCTGCGGATGTACGGTTTCTGATATAACCGCTTTTCTTCTTTTTCTTTCCACGCACATGAGGATTGCTTCCGCAGCAGCAGTTGCACCATCATAG
>SVEA01000005.1 GCA_015057615.1 Lachnospiraceae bacterium
GTCGTACCTCAATAAAGCTTCGATCTCACTACTGTATGGTATTGATTATAACCAAAATAAAGTAACTAATAAACCAAAAAGTGTCAGTAACCAGTTTTCATTCATAGTGGTGCGGCAAACGCATGAGGGATTTGATACTTATATCAAATATGAGACGAGGAAGAACAAGTATGATTTTTAATAAAGTGAAAACATTACAAGGAGAAATCGCCGTCCCCGGCGACAAATCCATCTCCCATCGTGCCGTAATGCTCGGCTCTTTGGCGGAGGGAACCACTGAGATTACAAATTTTCTGCAGGGGGCTGACTGTCTCTCCACCATACGCTGCTTTCGTCAGTTAGGAGCTGAGATAGAAGCCACCGCATCTTCGAATACCGTTACAATCCACGGAAAGGGCTTACACGGCTTACTGCCGCCGCAGGAGGTTCTTGACGTCGGAAACAGCGGTACCACGATGCGTTTGATCTCCGGGATTCTAAGCGGTCAAAGCTTTCCGGTGACCTTAACCGGAGATGAATCCATAAGAAGAAGACCCATGGGAAGAATTATAGAGCCACTGCGAAGGATGGGCGCAGATATAGAAAGTCTCCAACACAATGATTGTGCTCCTTTATTCATCAACCGCAGCAAGCTATCTGCTTTAAAAGGAATTCACTATAATTCCCCGGTAGCCTCCGCGCAGGTGAAATCCTGCATCCTTCTTGCCGGACTATATGCCGAAGGAGAAACCACTGTGACAGAGCCCTTCCTTTCCAGAGACCATACCGAACGGATGCTAAAGGAGTTTGGAGCAGCCATTCATGCAAACGGTAATACCGTGACGATAACTCCAAATCCGCATTTGACCGGAAGAAGTATCCCGGTTCCCGGTGACATCTCTTCTGCCGCCTATTTTATAGCAGCTGGACTAATCGTTCCGAATTCGGAGCTCGTGATAAAAAATGTGGGAATCAATCCGACAAGGGATGGCATTCTCCATGTGTGCAGACGAAGTGGCGCTGATATCCGTTATGAAAATGTGTCTCAGATCGGCGGGGAACCGGTAGCTGATATCATAGTCCGACACAGTGATCTGCATGGCATTGAAATCGGTGGCAGTATCATTCCGACCCTGATTGATGAAATCCCGATTCTCGCTGTCCTTGCCTGCTTTGCCAAGGGGCGAACCGTTATCCGGGATGCTTCCGAGCTAAAGGTAAAGGAATCCAACCGTATTGATGTGATGGTAGAGAATCTCTCTAAAATGGGTGCCGATATTATTGCTACGGAGGACGGAATGCTGATTCAAGGCGGAAAGCCGCTCCATGGAGCAGTCATCGACAGTAAATCCGACCACCGAATCGCAATGTCCTTTGCCATTGCCGGTCTCATGGCAGAAGGAGAGACGGAAATTCACAATGCCCAGTGTGTGGATATCTCCTACCCGGAGTTCTATGAGGATCTGAAACGGATCTCTAAAAATTAATAGCAAAACATATAAGAAGGTCCATGATCTTCCTTACCATACGGATGGAAAAAAACGTAAGAGATCATGGACCTTCTTTAAATTCTTCTTAATTTTTAACTCTTTTCTATTCTTTCTTCTCTTTCTAATTTAATAATAGGAGTGTCCTATTGCGTCTTTTGCAATGCTTTGGGGAACAACGTGCTGCGAGTGGAATATGTTTCCTATTACCTTCAATACATAAATTGTACATTGATTAAGTTAGTTTTATAAATTGGCTTTTGACGCCCATATCATTCATTCTTTCTTATATTTTGTTATAATGCATAGAATCCCGATAACGCTCAGGATGACAGAAGCCAGTAAGATGATCCCTGTAAACATTTTATTACTGCTGCTCTTTCCTTCCTTACCTGTCTCCGTACCGTTTTCCTTACGGTCTACGTCTATTTCCGCAGTGGAAAGCGTTTCCCTCTCTTTCTCTTCCTTTACCAGTACCATGGCAGAGATCGGTTCTAAGGTAACTTCACCGCCGGATACCATATCAAGGATTTGGGTACCTGCCTGATTCCCTTTTACATAGACATTCCAGTTTCCTTCCGGTATCTTCACCGCAGCTTCTGCTTTATTGGCATTAAAGATGATACAAAGCGCTTCCGCGTTTTCTCCATTTGGTGAATACTCTATCGTATAACCGACCACATTGGAATCCAGTCCGGACAGAAAAGTCAGATTCTCCTGAATATCCGATGCCTTTGTCATCCGTAATGCACTATGCTCCTTACGGAATGTAATCAGCCCTTTATAGTAATCATATACTTCTTGATATTCTGCCTTCCGGTTCCATTTTAAGCTATTAATGGAATCTGGCGATTGATAGCTGTTTTCATCAAATGCCGTACCAGTTTCATCTAATGGCTTACTGCGCAAAAACTCCTCTCCTGCCTGAAAGAACGGAGTCCCCTGGGAGGTTAATACAATTGCACCGGAAAGCATATTCATTTTGATTCGGTCTTCTTCGCTGTCTTTTGGACAGGATAAAGCAAGCTTATCCCATAGGGTGAGGTTATCATGTGCCGAGGTATAGGTAATCGTCTGGGTCGGCTCGGCTGCCCACGGCGCTTTCGAATAATTGATCTTCGAATAATTAATCTGACTATGCTTCGTCGAAGCAACGATACCAAACTTAATCGTTTCCTCTATTCCTTCTCTGCCAGAGATAAAACCGGATTCCTTTGCTTCAAAAACACTTCCCTTGATTCCATCCCGGATATCATCGCTAAAGGCGGCAATACCGGTATCTAATGCCTTCATATTCGCCTTAAGTGCCTGCTCCCCATCCGGCAAAGGAGATTCGCCTGCGGTCCAGCCTTCCCCGTATATGATAATTGTAGGATCAATTTCATTCAGCGCTTTCCGAACTGCATTCATCGTCTCGATATCATGAATCCCCATAAGGTCAAAACGGAAGCCGTCCACATGGTACTCCTTTGCCCAATAGGTTACAGAATCTACGATAAATTTACGTACCATAGCCCGTTCCGAAGCGGTTTCATTGCCACAGCCGGAAGCGTTCGAGAACTGTCCGTTCTCCGTCATCCGATAGTAATAACCGGGAACGATTTTATTAAAGTTGGAATCGGCACTGGCAGCAGTATGGTTGTATACCACATCCATCACCACACGGATTCCGTTCTCATGAAGTGCCTGCACCATCTGCTTAAATTCCTTAATCCGAACTTCTCCGTGGTGCGGATCCGTGGAATAGGAACCCTCCGGAACATTGTAGTTCTCCGGATCATAGCCCCAGTTAAACTTCTTATTCATTAACGTTGTCTCATCAATGGATGCAAAATCAAAGAATGGAAGCAGATGTACATGGGTTATCCCCAGATCCACCAGATGATCCAGACCGGTCTTTACACCGGACGGAGCGACCGTACCCTTTTCCGTAAAGGCAAGATATTTCCCCTGATTCTTAATTCCCGCACTCTTATCTACCGAGAAATCCCGGATATGAAGCTCATAGATAATAGCATCCGTAGGGTTAACGAACTTCGGTTTTTCATCGCCGGTAAACCCTTTGGGATCTGTCGAATCAAGGTCAACCACCATTGCCCGGATACCATTTGCCCCGGCTGCTTTCGCATAAACGTCAACGGCTTCCACTGTATTTTCATCCACGGTTACCGAATAGGTATAGTATACTCCGTTTAAATCACCTGTTTTCTCAAGATACCAGGTACCTTTTACATCCGGATTCATAGGGATGCTTTCGATCCGGTCATTTCCATTCCCTGTTTCATAGAGGTTTAGGAGAACCTCGGTCGCCGTAGGTGCCCAGAGTCGAAACGTAGTCTTCTCCTTCGTCCAGACTGCACCTAGGTCGTCCCCATCGTAATAGTAGGCTTCTTCAAACTCCTTCGTTGAAAACAGATGGTTACTGGATATTGCCAGTTCACCATAGCCTTCCAGCTTTAAACTGTAATTTTCCTGCAGAGGAAGACTTTCTTTCATCGTAATAACCGCAGCCCGATCGGAATCCGAGGTAAGCTTCTCCACCGGATATTCTCTCCCTTTGGAGTCCGTAACGCTCAGCTTCTTTACGGTATCCTGCGCCGCACTATCAAACGCTTCCGATACCATGAATTTAATTGTCTGTACATCCATAAAGGATGCTTCCATAATCTTTGGTCCCATATTCATCTCATCTTCTCCATATCCAAATTTAGTCTCCCCTTCTACTACATAGATATCAATGACTCCCTCTTTCACATACGATAGATCAATAAAACGGTCTTCCCCACAATCCTTCTGCTCCCACGCATTACTCGGCGTAGACTGCCGCACGAGAAACCCGATTTCTTTCGTATCCTCTTCCATTTCCATGGAAAAGGCAGCAATCTTACCAAATTCATCTTCTTCGGTGAATTCGTAGCTGGCGCCCTCCTTCCCGGCTATCCAGGACCAGATATTCCATCCATCATAATCTTCATTGTAGCGATGATAGTGAAGATTCACCTGAATCTGCTCCTTGGCATAACACTCGGAAATCGGCTGAAAGAAAATCAGCGAGGGTAAAAGCAGCATGACTGCTAAAAGCGATATTATAATGTTACGTTTTTGCATTTAATTACCTCCCCCGGGAAATTGGTAGTGTCAAATAACTACCTTGTTTTATTGTTCTAAACCTTGATTTTATGGGAGTTTGCAATAAAAAGAGCAATGACCTCCCTTTTTTGGTATAATGTCCTCGACGAAAACTCCAAAATA
>SVEA01000035.1 GCA_015057615.1 Lachnospiraceae bacterium
CCATCGATTGCTGCTGCTTCTTCAAGTTCCTGCGGCAGGTTAGCAAAGAACGCTTTCATGAGCAGAACAAAATAAGTACTGATTGCCCCGGGAATTAGCATCGCCCAGATCGTGTTTCTTAAGCCAAGCGCATTAACAAGTACAAAGTTTGGTATTAAACCACCGCCAAAGTACATGGTAAAAATAACAAAAGGTGTAAAAAACTTATTCAGTCTTAAATAAGGTTTGGATAACGGATACGCAAGGATTGCCGTTCCGAACAGGGAAATTATCGTACCGCTTATCGCATACAGGATGGTATTCTTATAATAACCGATAAAATCGCCCTGTCGAATGATGCTTTTATAGGTATCGATATTAAAATCTACCGGGAAGAAAGTAACCTTACCGGAATAAATTGCCGCTTCCGAACTAAAGGATTGTGCAACCAAATATAAAAATGGATATAGGGTAAGTAATACAATGATAATCATCAAGATTGTATTAAAAACCTTAAATATTTTGTATCCTCTTGATTCTTTCATGTTTTCCTCCATTTCTGCGCTTGTATTTTACGCATTATTAAGTTTTGTGCCAAGTGTTCCATACAAGCTTTGATTACACATGCACAAAACTTGCTGGTTGAAAAACTTGTTTTTCAACCTACCCTCCTACCACAAACTTTGCCTTGTTAATTTGCGTGAGATAATATTTGCAGATGTAACCAGAATCAGACCAATCACACCTTCAAAAAGACCTACCGCAGTTGCATAGCTGTAATTACCGGAACCTACACCCATTCGGTATACATAGGTGGAAATAACATCTGCCGTCTCATAAGTCATTGGATTATACAGCATCATGATTTTTTCAAACACGCCGCCGGATCCCATAATACTTCCGATATCCAGAATCATAATGGTTGTAATGGTCGGCAGGATGCCCGGAATGGTAACATGCCATACCTGGCGGAATCGATTTGCACCGTCCACCTTCGCAGCATCATAGAGCTCCACATTAATTCCGGACATGGCCGCAAGGTACAGGATCGTTCCCCATCCAAGTGCCTGCCATATACCGGAAGTGACAAAGATGGTAAGAAACCATTCCGGTAACTGGATGAAAGGAATTGCTTCAAAACCGAGTGATTTTATCAACCCATTAATCGGTCCATTCACGGATAAAAGTTCTTTTACCATACCACAGACAATAACGATTGAAATAAAGTGCGGTAAGTAAGAAACCGTCTGTACAAACTTTTTCCAATGCACATTCTTTACCTCATTTAAAAGCAGGGCAAAAATAATCGTCATTGGAAAACGGAACAATAAATATGTAAAATTAATTGTCAATGTATTGCGAAACGCATTCCAGAAAGTATTGTCCCTCATAAACTGTCTAAAATATTTTAGTCCCGACCATTCATCACCAAAGATATTGCTGCCGGCACGGTACTTACGAAAAGCAATGATATTTCCCGCCATTGGAAGATACTTAAATAATATGTAATAAACAACCGGAATTATTAAGAATGCATATAGCTTCCAATACCTTTTTATGTGTACCATGATTGGCGTTTTGGCGCCTTGCAGTAATTGGACTTGTTCTTTTTTCTTACTACCTTTCAAGATAACCTTCTCCCTTCATTCGTCATGTTGTCTAACTTGTATACTAATATATTAGCATTTTAGTTATTACTTTTAAATAGTAAAATTGCTCTAACATAAACTTATTTTCTATACAATTTGCATATAGTTCAAGAACTTAACTAATTTATCCCAAATATTCTATACATATAATCAAATTAATTCTTATCAAAAACATATAAAGGCACCATTCGAATTTTCACCACTCGAAATAGTGCCTTTTTGTATACTTTTATAAATTAATTTATTCTGTGCCTGTCTTTAATAGGTAGAAACTACTGATTTTCATAATTTTGGTTGTTCTTACGTCTTCCCTACTCCTTTACTCCGCCGATTGTTAACCCCGTTACAAAATACCTCTGCAGGAACGGGTACAGGCACACGATCGGAAGTGCCGTTACTATAGTTGCTGCCGCCCGGATGGATTCCGGTGTTACCATATTAGCGGCATGCTTTGCCATGTTTGGATCACCGGATTGCTGTGAAACGGATGACAGGAGTTTCATCAGCTCATACTGTAAGGTTGTAAGATCCGGTCTGCTTGCATTATATATCATTACATCAAACCAGGCATTCCATTGGCCAACCGCTATAAACAGCGCAACGGTTGCCAGTACCGGTTTACATAACGGCAATATGATCTTTAGAAATATTCGAAAATGCCCTGCTCCATCCACCTGTGCCGATTCTACCAGGCTGTCCGGCAGCCCGTTCATATAGGTTCGGATAACGATCATATTGAATGCGGAAATCGCACCAGGAATGATATATACCCAGAAGGTATTGGTGAGTCCGATACTCTTAAATAAAAGCAGTCCCGGAATCATCCCGCCGCTTACATACATGGTAAGTACATAGAATAATGACACCTGCCGATTGAACAGGAATTCCTTTCTTGACAGTACATAGGCAAGCAGGGAGGTCAATACCATATGCAGCAGCGTGCCAAGGACGGTTCTTAAAACAGAGATATAGGCGCTGTGCATTAACGTACGGGTTCGAAATACCGTCCGGTAATTCTCCAATGTGAATTTTCTTGGTACAAGATGTATTCCTCCTGTTAAAGTATCCACCGCCTCATTGAAGGACACGGCAAGGGTGTTCAGGATCGGATATAACGTAACAATACAAAATATCGTCAAAACAATTGTGTTGACTACGACAAATGCAATATCAAAACCACTCTTTTTTCTTCTGCTTCTTTTCATGCCAATCCCCTCCCTCTTAGTAAAGTCTTTCCTGGTCAAAGGCTTTTGCAATACGGTTCGCCAGGGAAACAAGTAGGATGCTTATAGCGCTCTTAAAAATACCGGCTGCCGTACCGATGGACCAGTCTGCGC
The DNA here is from genome assembly GCA_015057615.1 of Lachnospiraceae bacterium. GTDB lineage: Bacteria > Bacillota > Clostridia > Lachnospirales > Lachnospiraceae > Mobilitalea. The sequence continues at coordinate 2,966 of SVEA01000035.1, forward strand.
CCTGATTAAACGACTTCTTAAGGACATAGGTATCGATAACCTCCGCTGTACTCTTAATAAGATCACTTTTCAATTGATACTGAGCCTCAAAGCCGGAGTTCATAATCATACCAAGGTTAATGATCAAAAGCACAAAGATAGTGGATTTGATTCCCGGCAGTGTAATATGTATCATTTTCTTGAATCTGCCCGCACCGTCGATGGAGGCTGCCTCATACAGATCCGGGCTAATCGATGTGATGGAGGCAAGATAGATAATGCTGTTCCAACCGGTTTCCTTCCAAACTACCGCAAATCCTACGATCCACCAGAAATACTTACTTTCTGCAAAAAAGTTGATCGGCTGCCGGATCACTCCCCAATGAACCAATAATTCATTAATAATTCCGCCGTCAATCGACAATACATTTCGAACGATTGCCGCAACGATGATCCAGGACAGGAAATGGGGCAGATAGGAGACAGTCTGGATAAATTTCTTCCCTTTCAGATTCACCACTTCGTTTAGCAGCAGGGCAAAACCAATTGCAAATACAAAGCTGAAGATCAAATTAATTACGCTCATTGCAACCGTATTACGAAAAGCAAGAAGAAAATCAAAATCGGAGAATAAGGCTTTGAATTTCTCCCATGCGATCCACATCTGCCCGTTTTTTGATGCCGGTTTGTAATTTTGAAATGCCATTGTCCATCCTACCAAAGGTCCATAATAGAAAATCAAAGCATACAGAACAAAAGGAATGGACATTAGGATCAGCTGCTTCTGCCGCAGAATCATTTTCCAAGTAACAATGCCTTCAAATTTTTCATGCATATTACCCACGATCGCTAAGATCAGGATTAGCATATGAATTACTGCTATAGCAAAAAATCCAATTCCCCAATTTGTTTTATAAAAATTTTGAACCTGTAATGCCCCGATACTAATAGCATTAATGGATAGTAATCCCAGAATAGATAATAGTATATTTGTAAGGGATAATATCTTGGCGCTCCGATAAGCCTTTCTATCTTTCGTTGTCAGCATCTTCACCCCGACTACCAAAGATATTATCACCGTCATAATCAAAGTAATGATAACCAAATAAGCGCTTATGATATCCTGTTCTAATATTGTAATAACAGAGACGGATAGTTTAATTAGCCCAAAGAAGGAAAATGTTCTCTCTTCCAGACTACCCATCCTCTCCAATTCTGTAACCTTCTCGTCCATTCTTACGGATAAAATATCAACGATATAGTATTCTTCCTCTTTCAATCTCTTTTCAATTGTTTCCCGATCCTTGCCATTCACTATATTCTTAGCCGTGTTATATACAATTGATTTTGCAATACCGGATTCCTTTGCTACCTCCCGAATGATATTGCTTTCCAGTGCTGCAGTCCTATAATCAATTGCATAGCCTTCCTGCACGCCCTCTTGCTCAGGAAGATGCAGGTACGGAAGAAACATACTTAATATAACTGATGCGAAACATAGCGCAGCTATAATAAAATAATAAGGTTTCCGCTTTTTCATACAAGTAGTGCCTCCAGTCTTACTTCATTTTAAACAGATTACGATTCCTTTGCGTGCATAATTAACCTAACCGTCTCGGAACCTCCTCTATTTTCCAACCCAAACCGACTCAGCAGCCGATTCGATTATCCTTTAATAGCATGGGGTGTCTTAATTGGCCGTCCTGCCGGTATTTAAGACACCCCCTATAAGTTATTCGCCGCGAGCTACTGCTACTCTTCTTTTTACTTCTGCTGTTAATTCATCTAAATAAGCATCAACATCAACTTCTTTTCTATATGTTTCCTGATACTCCTCCCAGATAGAATCAAACTGATCTTCCGAAGCCATCATGGCCTTCGGCAGCCACTCATGCTTAAGATCTGTTATCTTAGCCTTCGCTGCACCATAATCCGTATCGCTGTTCCATGTATTGGTATAAGACCATATCGGATACCATGACTCATTCGGTTCGTCCGCACTTAAGAATTCCAAGAAAGTCTTATAGCCATATCCGTCCAGAAGCTCTTTCTCTACCGGATAAAGTAATTCATAGAATTCATTCGGCTGATTCTTTGGATCTTGCGCATTGACACCATCTGCTAATTGACCTTCGTAATGAGGGAAGTAAGCATACGCTGCGTTCACCAGATTCTGGGTTACCCAGTCCTGATTATCATAATTTGCTCTCTGCTCCGGTGTCTTATAGAATACGCCGTCATCTCCCACCATGTAATCGACGCCTTCTTCACCCCAGTACCTTAATGTCATCATTTCGGGAGAAAGAAGATCCTCTACAAACTGAAGTGCACCTTCAATATCCTTACAGCTTTTAGTAATACTGAGGCCATTGGATACATCAAGAGCAGACGGGCTGTGCCACCGGTCTTTAATACTCTCATCAAAAGTAATCGGCAGTGGAACATAGGTTTTACCAACCTTACCCTGGGTAACAAGTGCTTCTTGGGCTGTATTAAAGTTCCACATCTGATCCAGGGTACCTAATACTCTGCCGGTTGATAGTAAGGAAATGTACTGGTCATAGGACATCGTAAAGGTCTCCGGATGAACCAGTCCGTCATTAAATGCTTTGTTGATTCTCTGATAATAGGTTTTAGCCTCCGGAATGGTATTATAGTCGATCGCGGTCTCCGTCTCCGGATCAACGATACAAGCACCGTCGTTTGGATAGCCGGATAGGAATAACGGAGGATTCTCCACTCCAAAGTATCTCCAATCATCGGTACTCATGGAGAAGCCTACGGTCTCCTGACCATCCTCGGTAGTCGGATGTGCTTCCAGGTACCTGGTAATCAGGTCAAAGTACTGATCCATCGTCCGGATCTTGGGGAAATTATCCCAAATCAGTACATCCTTCTGAATCCAAAATGCTTCATCCCAGTGATAGGTTGCCATATCCTTCCCCTGGATAATGCCAAACTGCGGGATCAGATAGATATGTCCGTCCTTATCCCTTACTCTGTTCCATTCCTCTTCTGATAAATAGTTCTTTATATTCGGATACTTATCCCAATATTCATCTATTGCAATTAATGCTCCCGCTTCTATTAAGGCAGGCGTTCCCGTTGAACCCGTAATAAAATCAGGATAATCTCCGCCTGCGATCATAACACCGATTCTTTCCTCTGCTGTCTGACTGGTTAGCCAGCTGACCTTTGCCCATGCGCCGGTAAGCTCTTTCAACTTTACTAGCATTCTGTTATCATCCGGAACCTCTGTCCCGGGTACTGCATTAAACATCGTATACATTCGATATTCTTTCTTTTCTGCCTTTTCCGAGCTGTCAGCATCCGCCGCATCGCCATCTTTGCTGTCGTTGTCCTTTGTGATCGTTTCCTGATTGCCGGTCGAAGTATCTTCTTTTTTCTTACAGCCAATCAGAAAGGACGCCAGCAACGTGATTACCAACAATACTGCAATCCGTGTGCTTAATTTTTTCATGATAAATCCTCCCTATCTTTTTTTGCCGCTATACACAATGCATATAATGTATAGCTTAGCTAATAGTAGCTTAACATTTTTGCACATATGCATCAATGGAATAAGTATAGTGAAAATACTAATAATTATATGTTACAAGAAATCTTCTCTATATTTTTTATATATTGTCTAATTGCACTAAAAAGCCGTCAAGGCGATCCTTAACGGCTTTTTAGTACCTGCTTTCGATACTGAAGAGGTGTTACCCCCTTCAGCTGTACAAATTTGCTTATAAAATAATCTGTGTTATTAAAGCCAACTGCGTTAGCAATCATGTAAACCTTGTCATCGGTACGGATAAGAAGTTCGGCTGCCCGGTCGATCCGATAATTATTCAGGTAATCCTTAAAGGAAATCCCATATTGCTTTTTAAATATCTGACCCAGGTAAGCACTGTTGATATAATACTTTTCACTCAAATACTTTAAACTCAGATTATCCCTGTAATTTTCCGTAATTTCTTTTTCAATCTCCGTTAATACACCGCCCAGTGCATACTGCCTTAGCTGGTTTAAATAATCGGAAAACTCTAGAGCAAAATTTTTAAAATGCTTAACACTTCCTCGGACCGCGATCTGGTGATAGCTTCCCTGATTGATAATCCGATATACTTCTGCCTGATCAAATTCCGGATTCAATTCCTTTGCCAGATTAATCAGGTTAAACCTTAAGTAGTCCAGATTAATTTTAATAATCTCCGGTTCGGAAACTAGCTCTTTAAAATGATTGTAAATAACTTTAATCTTATGGTCGATTGCCTTCGTATCATTCTCTTCAATAGCGCGTATCAAATCATCCATAATTACTTTATCAAACGGATATTTACCGGGATTTAAGCTGCCTTCAATCTCGTCATAGTAAGCAATATCTTTTTTATCCGAAAAAAGCTGAAAGCTCTTTGCAATATGTGCAGATTTATAGGAATCGGACAACATACGGATATCGTCTACCTTCTGGCCTATGTACAGTACGATCTTATAGGATAATCGGGCACGGATGAAATCATAGAGGGAGGTGATCCATTCTTTTTCCGTAACCCCCGCCAGAACAGAAAGCTTTTTGGCATATATGAAACCTACGGCATAATCATTATAACTAGTGCCTGAATCAATATAGGCATGATACCAATTTCCTTTTAGATATTCCTTTAACGTATCATAGAGCAGACTCTGCGCCTTCCGCTTCTCCTCCTCGGAAAGCTCCTGGAATTGTTCCTGCGTGGTATCGTAGTCCAGGCTAATATATCGCACCGAAGTATAGTCGGCCAGATACTTAACCGCATAAGCAAAGCTTTCTTTGTCCTGCTTTCCGGCAATCAGCCGGGAAATATGGCGATCAAATACGATTTTTTCGGAGAATTCCATCTTTTTTTGTTTTTCAATCCGCCGGTTATATTGCTCCTTATAATCCTCCAACGCCTGGATCAGTTCCTCCCTTTGCACCGGTTTAAGAACATAATCGGCAACATCATATTTGATTGCTTTTTTCGCATATTCAAATTCATAAAAGCCGCTTAATATAATAAATCTTATCTCCTTTGAAATATGCTCCCAAGTATAGGCGATCAATTCCAGCCCGTCCATCTGCGGCATCTTGATGTCGGTAATGATTAAATCATAAGCGTTCCCCTTCATCCGTTCAATTGCTTCCTTCCCGTTTGACGCTTCCCCGCAGATAGAAAATCCATACTGCTCCCAATGAATCAAAATCATAAGCCCCTGCCGAATAAACGGCTCATCATCCACAATCATAACCCTAATCATCTGACGTCATCCCCCTTATTCCTCCTTGCTCCGTCCGCCATCCACATAGTCTAACGGTATTTGAATCATAATATCCGTTCCATTCTCTAATTCGCTGTCAATTTCAAAGGAGATATTGCCCTCACAAAACATTTTCAACCGCAGAAATGCATTCAGCATACCGGTACTCTCCGCTTCAAAGAGCATCTTACTGTCCGCATTTTTCAACATTTGCCTGACCGCATCCAGCTTCTCCTTCGGAAAGCCCTTCCCATTATCCGAAATCTCTATAAAGAGGTAGTCCGAATTTTGCGTGATCGTTAGCGATATCACCCCATCCTTCTCAGAGGTTTCAATACCATGAATAAATGCATTTTCAATAAAGGTTCCGATTGCCAGTTTTGGTACCTGATACCTCCTGCATTCCTCCATAATATAGTGATAATACTTGATTTTATCCCCAAAACGGTACTTCTGAATGTTGATATATTTTTCCACAAAGCTCATTTCTTCATCGATCGTAATATCATCCGATCTCCAATCCATACTTTTACGAAATAATATAGCAAGCTCTCCGATGATATCCGCCGTTTCATTTTCCCCCTTTAATAAACTCCGCATCCGAATCGTTTCCAAGGTGTTAAAGAGAAAATGAGGATTTACTTGGCTCTGGACTGCCTTCAGTTCCGCCTGCTTCTTCGATAGCTCAAGTGCCTGCTTCTCCTCCTTCCCCTTAAAAACGACTTCGATCAAATTACGGATTTTAAGAACCATCAGGTTGTAGCTGCGGATCAGATCACCGATTTCATCCTCCCCCTCGGGGTGGTTAATTACTTCAAACTGCTCCTGTTTCACCTTATCCATGGACGCCGCCACAAGGGACAAACGTCCGCTTATGGATTTTCCGACAAAATAAATAAGAAGGGAAGGAACCGCTACATTCCATAGAATCAGCCAAATCAATTCTTTATTTTCAAAAATCACGGTCCAGAAAGGAGTATTCTCTGCCATAATTAGAATTTCCCACTCCTGCTTCCCAGTCGTAAATGTTTTTGACATCGTGGTCTGCGTATCATCAAACATCGATGCCGGTATAAAATCCTTCATACCGTTTTGGTTTGGCAGATTGGAAAATAAGACATAATCCTGATTCCTTACATAGATATCCGCATCAATCTTCTCATTTAACACATCCCTTAGCATTAAATTGTAGTCAATGTCAATCTTCAGGAACTTTTCGTTTTTAGCACCGTAATTATCCAGCTTTCTTATAATACTGACGGTTCTTGCGGTACCGTTTCCTGCCAGAAACCGCTTCGCCTCATCATAGTAGGTATAGAGAAAGATATCCTCCCCACTGTCCCGATACGCCTGGTACCATTCGGTATCCCGAACCGTATCAACGGTTGCTATTTTACCACCGTTAATAACGGTATTGTTATCCGTAAAAACCTCGATCTTATATAGAACACCATTATTATAGTTATAGCTCAGACTGTTATTACGCAGCAAGTGTATGTATTCCGCATAATAGCTGACATGATTTTCATACTCTTTGTTCAAAAACGCATCCAGCAGCCGGTCATTGTAAAGATTGTTCGTAAATAAAATACAGCCATTCACGATCTCGCTGAGATTGTACTCAATCCGTTCCAACGCATACTGCAGTTCCTTCCTCTGCTTCTCTTTTGCGCTCTGATTCACGGTCAGCAAAATGATAGCATCCGTGCCAATGATCGGAATCAGAACGCAGAAGACATAGATCAGCAAAAGTTTATTTCGTATCTTTAGGTTGTTAAATGTGAATTTTTTTCTCATTATTACCCCCGAATACTTCCTTTGTAGCATCAATATATTATACACCTAATTTTATACAATTTTTCCATTTATATCAAGTAAGAACCTTTAATTTTACAGTAGTATTTACACTTCGCGTTCCTGCTTTATAGATTTTCTTTGTTTATACCTATGTAGATGGAGATGCAATTATCATAATAGCAAAAAAAAAATATCCCAAAAGTAGTCGGTGAGCATAACATATAGTATATCCCGCAGCGGATTTTGAATAGGTAGAAAGGATACCATTCCGTCAGGTTATACCAATTAAAACTAACAGGCGCGTATAGAACATCAAATAAAAATGTGATACAATGAGAACAATATGTTTTTGTTCTAAATCAGACGGATTTGGTACGACAAGAAAAGCGAGGAATTGAAATGTCATTAAAAAAGAATTTATCAAGCTTAATGAAAGATATAAAAAGACTGTTTACTCCGAAAAAGGTAATCTGTATTGTAGCCGGTACAGCCATATTATCATTTGGAATGTATAATATCCACCAGCAGACCGCGATCTCGGAGGGTGGCGTTCTGGGTATGATTCTCCTGCTGAATCATTGGCTGGGGATATCCTCCGCCATCCTATCCCCTGTTTTAGATTGCCTTTGCTATCTCTTTGCGATCAAATACCTGGGGAGAGACTTTTTAAAGGTCACGATTGTAACCTCCCTCAGCCTCTCCGGGTTCTTCTTTCTATGGGAGAAATTCCCGCCAATTCTCCCCGACCTTTCCGCACAGCCATTGATCGCAGCAATACTCGGCGGCACGTTTGTAGGAGTTGGTGTCGGAATCATTGTAAGACAGGGCGGTTCCAGCGGAGGCGACGATGCATTGGCCTTAGTGATATCGAAATTAAGCGGTATTCGCCTTTCTCACGCTTATATGGCTACCGATTTTACCGTACTGTTCCTTTCCCTTACCTATATTCCTTTCCGCCGGATTGCCTATTCTCTGATAACCGTCACTATCTCCTCCTGGCTGATTGATTTTATAAAGGGGTTCCATTGGAGTAAAGATGCCGTGAAGAATGCCGAAGAAATCAGTGAAACATAATGATAGAAAGTACCGTAAAAGGACATCGTTAAGAATCGAATTCGCTGTTTTGCGTTCGCAAAAAGGGTCTGTGACCTTTCTAAAATGTACTGAATAATATAGGGCGCACCGTAAAAACAGCTGACAAGTGTCAAATCGCTTGCCAGCTGTTTTTATAATACTTCATTTTCAATGCGCCCTTTCAGACTTATCATTTTATGTCGGATTTCTTCTATTCTGCTATTACTTCCTGTTCTCTTTCAAGATAGCAATGACTTCATTCTTTTTAAGAACCTTGCCGTAGGAAACTACCCTGCCGTCCACCACCAGCGCAGGAGTGGTCATCACGCCGTAGGCTGCGATCTGTGTAAAATCCGTCACATGGTCGATGGTGATGTCCATTCCCAGCTCTGCAAGAGCTTCTTTTACAGCCGCTTCCAGCTGGTTGCACTTAGCGCAGCCGGAGCCAAGAACTTTGATGGCAGCGCCGGTAGATGCTTTCCTTGCAGCAATCTCAGAAGGTTTACACAATCCACCGCAATCACACTGTATCCGTTCTTCCTCTGTGCTTTTCTTTTTACCAAAACCAAACAATGCCATAATGTGTCCTCCTTATCATCAAATCAATAAAAATTGAAATGCGTTAAACAAATAACCTACCAAAGTAATACCGATGGTACAGATTGCAATAAACACTCCAAGCAATTTGGGCTTCACTGCCTTGCGAAGCATGATTATGGACGGTAGGCTAAGAGTGGTAACCGCCATCATAAAGCTGAGAATTGTGCCAAGCTGCGCCCCCTTAAAAAGCAGAGCTTCTGCAACTGGGATGGTGCCAAATATATCGGCATACATGGGTATGCCAATCAGAGTAGCCAAAACAACACCAAAAGGATTATTGCTGCCAAGTACCGCCTCTACCCAGTGTTCTGGAATCCAGTTGTGGATGACAGCACCAATGCCGACTCCCACCAGTATATATGGAACCACCTTTATGAAGGTGGAAACCACTTGATCTTTTGCATAAATCATGCGTTCTTTTCGGGTAAGGGTAGATGATTCAATATCCACACCACTGGCATTGCGGATAAATTCCTCCACATATTGCTCCATATGCAGCTTTTCAATAAGTGTACCGCCGACAACCGCCATAACCAAGCCAATCACCACATACACCACAGCCACCTTTGCACCAAAGATGCTCATCAGCAGCACAAGGCTGCCAAGATCAACCATGGGAGAGGAAATCAGGAAAGAAAAGGTCACGCCAAGCGGCAGTCCGGCACTGGTAAAGCCGATAAACAACGGTATCGAAGAACAAGAGCAAAAGGGGGTCACCGTGCCAAGCAAAGCGGCAACAATACTTGCCCAAATGCCACGAAATCGCCCCAGTATCTTTTTGCTTCGCTCCGGTGGGAAATAGCTCTGAATATAGGAGATAACAAAAATCAAAACGCACAGTAACACCGTGATTTTTATCACATCGTAAAGGAAAAACTGTACGCTCCCTCCAAGGCGGCTTGTAATATCAACACCAAGAGCGGAAAGTAGGCTGCCAATCAGACTGTTCAGCCACTTCATTCCAAGAATCTGATTTTGAAAAAACAGCCACACCGATTGTATAACTTGCAAGAAAATCCCTCCATTCCAATATGTTCATATCAAAAAAACCTGATGTATTGTCCAAAAGAGAAGCCATCTCACGGATGGTTTCTCTTTTGGTTCAGCATTCATTTGGTACTTTATCGGTATAGGGAGAGGTAAGCTCCACCAATAGCTCTGCAGCATATTTACTGCCGGATTCACTTATACGGTAGTGCGTCCACTTGCCCTCCTGCCTACTTTCCACAATGCCGGATTCGCACAAAATCTTCATGTGATAGGACAAGGAGGACTGGCCGATTTCCATTTGGTCAATCAATACGCAAGCACACTTTTCACCACTGCGAAGCAATTCCAGAATAGCAAGCCGTTTTTCATCGCAGAAGGCTTTAAATACTTTAGCGTTTTTCTCGTGGGTGTTTACCAAACCATATCACCTCATATCAACTTATTTTGATATGAACAGTATATGCGTCAAATTCAAAAAAGTCAATATGAAACTTAACAAATTATGAAAGTCAAAATCCGATCCCCATCCTTATACCAGGATGCACTGTTTAAAAGACAGATCTTCCTTATTGTTGCTCTTTCAGCTCCACTTCGCCGAAATCTTCGCTTTTATTATCCTTTTCATCTGTGCGATCCTCTACTCCGAGATCTTCATCACCATTATCGGAGCTCCATTCTTCCTCTAGCTGCTTTAGATATTCCTCTGCTTTGACAGGATCTGCCTTAGATTCGTCCAATTCAAACTCGAACAAGACATTCGTACCTTCATAAGCTGTGTTTTCCGTAATATGTCCCGTCTCTTCATCATAATCAAAGGCTTCTCTGCTAAAGAATGCGGTATCGGATATCGCCAGATACAATTTTTTATCAGCAAATACCTCAATGCTGTCGCACTCTATAACACGATAAAGGACACCGTCAACAACTTTTTCCGAATAACTTCCATTCATGCTTGCAATGTTATAAGACCAAGGCTTTAATCCTTGAATCAAGGGAGAAACAAAAAAATTATTTTCATATTCCTTGGTCATATCCGTCCCGTCTGCATTCTCTATGGCTACCGCAACATAGGTTCGGTTCGGATGAAGCTCCCACGCAGATCCGGTTCTTTCGCTTAAGATTTCACCGCTCACATGTCCGAGAAAGGTAACCTTGTAGGAACCATCGGTTACTGTCTTTAATTCCTCGGTACCTTCTTTTTATAGCAAAAGAGACATGAATCGTCAATAATCACTATCACGTCTCTTTCTAAATATGGTTAATGTTAATATCATTGAATGGCGGATCGGTATTGAAGATAATCCTACTCTGGCATTTTAAGAATTAATTTCTACACACACCGGATAGTGATCGGATAAATATACTCCATCCTCTTCATCCTCCCAAGTTACTGCCGGAGAAGTACACTTAAAGCTGTCCTGGGCAATAATATAATCAATCTTGTCCTCTTTCTCCTGTTTACCGAAATCATGAAAGGTTCCTGTGATCTCCGAAGTCAGATCAATATACTGCGGATATTCCTCCAGAACCTTGATCTCCTGAGAATCTGGCTCCGCATTAAAATCTCCTGTCAAGATCGCCGGTATTTTGTCTGCTGCCGTATCCTTTTCCATCTTCTTTAATATCTGCAAAAGCCCCTCGCTTCTCGCTCCACTTCCAACATGATCCAGATGGGTATTATAAATTCGGAAGATTTTTTTCGTCTCCATATCCTGAAATAGTGCGTCCGTGCAGATTCTGGGGCAATCACTCTGATCCTCATAACGGGAACCCGGAACGGTAGGTGTCTCTGACAGCCAGAAGGTTTCCAGCTCCATCATATTAAACTTTATTTTCTTATAAGCAATGCTCACCTGCTCATCTTCCAGATTGATATCTCTCCCGCAGCCAACTACATAATAATCGGTCAGATTTTCCTTCAACCATACCGCCACATGGGGCCGAACTTCCTGAAAACAGATAATATCCGGCTGCTCCTTTGCGATCTTATCCGTAATCCGCTGCTTTCTGCAGCTGAAATTATTCTTCCCATCCTCTCCATAATCACAGCGAATATTAAAGGTAACTAATTTCATGCTCTATTCCTCCTTCGTTTGTTATCAAATGTCCCGTATATTGTACAATAAACGACTTGGATACTCAACCTTATTTGTTTATTCAGTCATACTTTTTCGTTAAATTAGCTATATTCCCCATACACCTCAAATAAATTGTCATCCAATTCGTTACCATTCGTTACACACTAACGCCCATTGCTTTTTGGGCATAAATCCTGAAGAATAGCTGCTTTTGCTATTCTTGCTAAGTCTCTTGTATTTAAAGAGACTTTTTACTCGCAGTTTTTTGCGAGATTATTCACACTACTCCATAAACTACGATAAACAGAAAAACCTTAACATGGAGGATATATTAATATCGTATTATATATCATATCCAGCAAACTCTTGCGAAAATCCAACGTATCCTGGGAAAGCTCCCAGATCATAATTCCGCCGACATTATCAAGAGCCCAGACCGCCTTCCTCCACATCGTTAGCATTCCATTATAATATATCTGTGTTCCATCTATTATTGTCTCATCCCTAAGATATGCTTCCGGATCCGCTTTCAATATATCCGCATACGGGATTCCATTCGGCCTGCCATAAAAGGGGACTCCTAAGACAATCTTATGGGCGGGTACCTTTCTTACATCTCTCCAAAGCCAGGTACTGTTAACAGCAAGCTCATAGGTAGAGAATTGACTCAAATCTCCTTCCCCGCCATCATAAGCCATCACGTTGATCCAGTCTACACAATCAAGAACCGTATCCGTTTGCGCTGCTGTATCCCGATATATTTCGCCTTGCGGTGATACACCGCCCAGAACTGCTGTGGTAAAAAGCATCCCTTCCTCTCTCAGCCTTTTACATAGATAAGCCATTAACCCTTCGTATCGCTGCCTGCTTACAGCATTATCTCTTGGGTGCTCCCAGTCCATATCAACACCATCAAAGCCATACTCTTTTGCCATTGCGATAATAGCTTCACCAAAACAAACGATTTTCTCCGGAGTATCCGTAGCTTCCATAAAGGTTGGTTCCAATGGTACATCTTTATAGGACCAACCTCCAATAGACAGAAGGACTTTGACGCCTCTGGAATGTGCATTATTTATAATATATTCTGCCACGGCAGCATTCTGCAAGGGAAGGAGCGTGCCATCTGCTGTCGGTATGGCAAATGCGTAAATGATATGAGTAAGTTTATCGTACCGGATCTTATCCACCTTGTACGGCTCCCATGACGGATAATAACCGACTATTTTGAAACCGCATGATTCAAAGGATGGATTTGATTGAACAGCCCGCCTGTTTTCCATGAAACTCCTCTTTCTATAATTACGATATCTTTTTTAAACAAATTATCGTACTCTGGCATAATTTTGATTACCGTTTCCATACAAAATGCAATGCCGGTTATATCTGCTTTCTTTATCATATGAAATAACTGGGTAAGTATTTCGTTTTTTATATCATTACTTATATATTCCTAAAAACATCTTGCTCATATTCGAGAAATTTTAATTTGAGGTGTCAAAAGTCTTCCTAGCGAATAAGTGTATATCAATTTTCGCAAATCAAAGTATAACTTAAGTAATAGGAAACAATATATTAAGTTAAAAAACGCTCTATCATTTTTTATACGATAGAGCGATCTGTTTTTATTCGTTTAATCTTAATTATTATTTTTATTATACATTGGACTGACTTGTTTATCTTCTTTTACTGTGTGCCCATTTTATGACCAGTGTCAGGACAACCATCAAAATCGCCGAAGCAAGCAGCCAGTACTTCTCTTGAAAGCTTCCCTTCCTAAGGGAATAGAGATAGAGGTTCTGCACATACCTGCTGCCGGTAAACACATTAAATAGGATATATACGAATGGAACCATATATCCCAGAATGATCTGGTCAGAGATACCGTATGCCAGCAGCCCTAAGCTTCCCAAGAAGAAGGCTGTGGCAAATGTACCGAAGGCATATCTTACTACTGGCAGCGTACTGTTGTTCGCCTTAAGCCATAGGATAAAGATTAGAATATATGCCGCCATCGTAAGTACTGCCATCAGGATACGAACCAGATAGATTCCTGTCTGGGAAGTATATTTTGATTCAATGACCTCCCGGATGTCCTTCTGCCCCTCCGGCCGGAATATGGGGGTAAGTAAAAAGATTCCTATGATTGCCGTATACTGCTCCAAAAGCCTTGCAGCCTCTGCCGGCTCTAAATCATTGATTCCAAAGATCAAAGGTGCGATTATCAAAAATACACCGGACAAAAGCAGGTCAAAAACATGACTCAGCCAAAAATTTTTACTGATGATCCAAAGGTACCTTGACAGATCTTCTTTTTCCATACCATCTTCCCTTCCTCTTGCGGGCAAATAATGCCGATGTCATAAGAACCAGCCCAATCGCTACGATAACATATGTAATACGGTTTATCCAAATCTCACTTATCCCCGCCTCATACACCCCATATTCCATTATGGAGTTATGGCGCAGAAAAAAGGACCACTCATATCCTCCGACAAGCGGTGTTTTATTTAATGTTAAAAACCACAAGGCTACCTGAACCAGAATACCAATTGCTGTCTGGGTAAGCTCTGTCAGAAAATAGGAAAGACTAACCGTAAACATCAGCGTTGGCAGCAGCCAGGCAATACTGTATTTAAAAAAAGCCAGGATATCTATTGGAAGTCCCAGAGGCTTTGTCATCGAATATATTTCCCAGGTTGTCGGTATGCATAGCACAAGGATAGGCAGAAACATCATAAGGACCAATGCCAGATACCTTGCTCCGATAAGTTTTACAGAAGAAAGCTGCCTGGAATTGACCAGTTCCCTGATTCCTGCCCTCTTATCTCTTCGAGCATAAGCCACGGCAACAAAGGCAGGAAAAATTGCAAGAAAAATCCCCATATAATCACAAAAAAGCCTTGCATAGGCCCCGCTGACCTTATCCTTTTTTACCAGACTATCATATGCTTTCGAGGCATCCTCATAGGATATTTCCTCCCTGCCATAACGCTCCAGATTGGAATAGGAGGATTCCGGCCCGATCATTTCCTCCAGCTCAAGCATCCGTTCTTTAAACTGCTGGTAGCTAAGTGTTTCTGCTATAGGAATTTCATAGTAGCCGGTACTATCTATGGTTACATTCCCATCACCATTTTCAGAAATCTCTTCCTGCTGCATTTGGTATCTCTTTTTCACTATGTCGTTATACTCCGAAATGGTATACCCTGTTATTTCTTGAAATATTTCCCCTGCCCGTTCTTGTTTGTCCTTACTAAGCTTTACCCATTTAATAAAATCATAAGGATAGGAAGCATATTTGTTATCCCTACATTCCCTATATAGGGTGACAGCCACCCGGGGCATTACCTGCTCCGGAACCTCTGCCATTTTGTAGCCATAAAATCCGTCGGTTTCTTTCGGCTCAACAAAAGGGTTAATGGATTTCTCCCCGTACTGGTTAATTGTAACCCTGTTTCCAGATGTGATGTTCTCAAGATCAGAGGCGCGATCAGCAGCATACTGGGAACTAAAAGATAATACCAAGACGAACAGGAAAGCAAAATATAAGATACTTTTACCTATCATACAACATTCCCGCCAAACCAGATCAATGAACTTCATGGGCTGCGCCTCCTGTCCCAAAAATTTTCGATTCGTGTTCTCCCTTCGTTTTCTCCTGTTGCATCCGGTACATATAAGCATCCTCCATGGTAGGCTCACAAACAACCGCTTCCTCAAGGGGTATTTCTTCTGCCAGAAGCCGGATATTTATCTCATTTCCATATCCGGTCAGCCCCGTAACAAGATATTGCTCCTTTATAGCATCTGCCGCATCCTTATTCACTGCTGCAGTAAATACATGTTCTCTAGCCGATGTCATCAACTCCTGTATACTGCCCTGATAAATTAATTTTCCTTGATCCAAAATAGCGATATTTTCACAGGTAGATTGGATATCCTCTACAATATGGGTGGAAAGCATGACGATACGGTCCTTGGCAAGCTCACTAAGCAGGTTTCGGAAGCGAATTCTTTCCTCGGGATCCAGACCTGCCGTGGGTTCGTCCACGATCAGTACCTTCGGATTATGCAATATGGCTTGTGCAATGCCCAATCTTCGCTTCATTCCCCCGGATAATGCCTTAACCTTTAAGTTTTTGCAATCAGATAAATTTACCTGCCTCAGTATCCTTCGTATGCTCCCTTTACGTGTCTGTCTATTCATTCCCGATAAAATTCCCAGATAATCCAAAGCCTCCCCCACCCTCATATCAGGATATAGATCAAAATCCTGCGGAAGATATCCGATCATCCTTCTGACCTCACCGGATTTTTCCACCGGAATACCACAGACAATTACTTCCCCTGCAGTTTTGTTTAGTAAGGTAGTTATAATCCTCATCAGGGTTGTCTTTCCTGCCCCGTTTTGCCCAAGCAATCCGAACATTCCCTGTCCTACAACCAGAGAAACATCATCTAAGGCAATTTTATCACCAAATTTTTTGGTCAGATTTTTAATAATAATTTCCATGGTAGCTCCTTTCAAATTCCGTTCTATCTAGGCAATTAAAAACTTTACTATTTCTGAACATAACAGCTATAATATGAATACTTTGCAATTCCCTGTCCATTTTATCAAATATTAATTTTAACTTTTTCATGTTTCATCGGGTACCGTCTTTTCTCCCCTGTAGAAAAAGAAGACTGTTCTGTAAGATATGCCGCTCCGATTGCTATAAATCCGGCGATATAAACATAGAGACTATCCATATACCGAAAGCATTTTAGTAGAATAATTGCCAGAAAGAACAGGATGACCCTTGCAGCAATCTCCCGATATAATATTCTTCTAGAATGCTGACGGGCTTCCTCTATTATAAGAAACTCATCCTCCATTTGCTCTACCTGTTTCCACATCCCCTCAAGGAACTCCCTATCACTTTTCATGTTCCGCCTCCAATTCTAAACTTACTTATAAAAACTTATGAATTTGATATAAGTGTCAAAAGCCTTCTTAGCAAATCGTCCTCACACTTCGCCTTCCATCTCCCGCAGAAGCTTTAGCTTCTGCCTTGCACGATATAGCTTGATTTTCACCTGCGCCTTCGATTGCTTCATGACCCTCGCTATTTCATCATAGCTTAAATCCTCAACGGCATACAGATACAGCATCTGACCAGATTCCCCCTTCATTTGGTTCAAATATTTGTAAATTGTATCCAATCTTTCTTTTTCTATATAAACCTGCTCGGTACTGCTGGCAGCATAAGATAACTCATCCAAATTGCACAGCTTTGCCGTCTCCTTTTGTTTTCTTAAATAATCAATGGAACGGTTTTTGATCAATGTAAACAGGTATGTCTTAAAGGATGCACGATTGTTGTATCGGTGTCGGATAATATAAATATTGGCGAAGCAATCCTGAACTACATCCTCCGCCAGATATTCATCCTTTACGATCTGTTTAGAAAAAGCAATGCCAGCCTGTCTGTATCTTAATACCAGCACTTCATATGCTTCTTTATCGCCCTGTTTTACCCGTTCCATCAATTCATGATCATTCAACAAGTCCTCACCACCCGTTTCACCCATTCCATATCCGTTTTTTTATCTTGATATGAGTGTCAAAGGCCTTCTTAACAAATCATCTTCATCAATTTGCACAAACCAAGGAAAAACCTAAGTAATCGGAAACAATATTTAATGCGCAACTGTTTGAAGTCGTTGGTACTTAGATCACGTATTTTGTGGTCTTATATACCATTACGTACTTCAACCCAAGTATTGCGTTTTTTGCAATGCTTTGCGGGACTGCGTGTTGCAAATGAAATATGTTTCCTATTACTTATCAATGCATAAATTGTGAAAATTAATGAAATTAGTTTTATAAATCGGCTTTTGACACTCATATCTATCCCTCTTATGTATCTCTTCTTATTATATTACACGTTGTAGAATAGAAAAAGTTACAAAAAAGGAAAGCACATGAAATCAATAAAATAAATTTTCATTTCTTTATAAAATCTTTAAACTTTTCATTTATAGTGAGTAACAATCAAGTAATTGCAAAATTTTTCTCTTGATTCATTGCGTATACACAATAACTACAATATTGGAATTTCGCAATTACCAAATAGTGAGTAATAAAAGAAGAAAGGAAGATATTTATGAATTCGTATATTTTACAAACCAAGAATTTATGCAAGGATTTTAAAAAGCAGCATGCCGTCAACAATGTTTCCATTTCAATCACGCAAAATTCAGTTTATGGCCTGCTTGGGCCAAATGGAGCCGGGAAGTCCACCCTGTTAAAAATGATTACCGGCATGTTCCATAAAACATCCGGTGAGATTCTTTTTGAAGGTCACCCGTGGAGCAGGAATGACCTTACCGATATTGGCGCTCTGATTGAAGCTCCTCCGCTTTATGAAAATCTAACGGCAAGGGAGAATCTTAAGGTGCGCACGCTTCTTCTGGGACTCCCTGATTCTCGAATTAATGACGTACTCCAAATCGTTGATCTGACGAACACCGGAAAAAAATGTGCCAGTCAGTTTTCTATGGGTATGAAGCAGCGCCTTGGTATTGCAATCGCACTTTTAAATCAACCGAAGCTTCTAATTCTGGATGAGCCGACCAATGGTCTTGACCCGATTGGTATTCAGGATCTGAGAAAGCTTATCCGGTCTTTTCCCAAACAGGGCATCACGGTAATCCTGTCCAGTCATATTCTCTCCGAGGTGGAACTGATTGCCGATCATATCGGTATCATCAGCAACGGGATTCTAGGCTACGAGGCAAAAATCAACTCTGGCGAAAATTTAGAAACACTGTTTATGCAGGTAGTTGAAAACAATAAAAAGGCAGGTGTCTGAAATGCTAAGCTATCTAAAAGCGGAAAACCTAAAATGTAACCGAACTTTTGCAAAGAAACTGACCGTCATCGCACCAGTTTGCATGCTTCTTCTTGCCGGTATTTCAGGAAAGTATTTTGTTCAAAATGGTTACAACTGGTGGTATACTATGATTTTACCGAGTTATATCACGCTTCTTACGGCACTCATCAATCAGTATGAAGAGAAAAAGCTGCGATATAGGGCGGTGTTTGCTTTACCAGTCGACTTGAAAAAGGTATGGGTTGCAAAAGTAGCTGTAATCGGAATTTATGTTGCCATTGCGAATATCATTCTCTTGATTGGTATTATTTTCGGCAAACTTCTTTATAATACCACTTCGGCTATTACCTATTACCAGGCAGCTGCGGCATCCATGCTATTGATTATTACTTCCCTGTGGCAAATTCCGCTATGTCTGTTCCTCTCTAAAAAGTTTGGTTTGCTGATTACCATTCTTCTCAATGTAGGAGGTGGGATAATCCTGGAGATTTATGCAGCCACAAAGCCTGCATGGTTTGCCTGTCCCTACAGCTGGGCTACACGGCTGATGTGCCCCGTACTCGGTATTCAGCCAAACGGACTTTTGGTAGAGAATGGAAGCGAACTTTTGAAGCCTGCCGTTATTCCGATTGGAATACTTTTGTCCCTTGCCCTATTTGCTGCGCTGCTATTTGTAACAGCAAACTGGTTTCCGAAGCAGGAGGTGAAGTAAATGACAACGCTGATACGATGTATCAATTCTGACTTTAAAAAGTTTAAACATACCTCTATGCTGTGGATACATATCCTGCTTCCACTCGGAGCTGCCCTCCTGTTCTTAGCTTATTTCTCCATATCCCCATGGAGTGCGGACTCAAAAATCAGTGGATATCTTGAATTTATCGGCATTTCCTATCCTCTGATCATCAGTTTGATCTGCAGCAAGGCAATGGAGCAGGAAGAGCAGGCCGGCAGCTTTCACACTATGCTGTGTAGTATAAAATCCCGTGCTGTGACCTATACGAGTAAACTAATCGTTATGCTTTTGCTGGGCATCTTTTCAGTCTCCATCGTGATCGGTGTGTTCGCAGTCGGTTATCAAACAGCTCCTGCCTCCCTTTATGTAAAATCAGCAGTAATTTTAATCGCCGGAAATATTTTTCTTTATATCCTGCACCTATTTATCAGCTGTCAATATGGGCGGGGCGCTTCGATTATACTTGGAGTATTTGAAAGCATTATTTCCGCTTTGGCGCTGACAGGACTTGGTGACGGCATTTGGTATTACCTTCCATGTACCTGGAGTGCCCGCCTGAATAGCTATCTTGTATATATCTGGATGCATCCGGAAAGCGCAGTCGTCGGTGCCGCGGAGTTGAACCGGTGGCTGATGATAGCCATTCCTGCTACAATTTCCGCTTTTATTTTCAGTCTTTTCTGGTTCAGAAATTGGGAAGGAAGAAAAAATCAGGAATGATCTTTTCTTTGATTTGTGCAAATTGAAGAAGACAAATTTGTTAGGAAGACTTTTGACACTCCAATCAAACTTGTTACCTTAACAGCGATTAAAATTTGATGCACTCTCCGGGATGCTTGCTTGTACATCACTTTACCGCTATACTGGTTTCTGAATACCAAGGAGGTGGCCCTCATGGGTAAAATACTTGTAATTGACGATGAACCGGACATATGTGTGCTTATAAAAAATGCATTGCAAAAAGATAATCACCTGGTAACGATTACAGACTCCCCTGAAAAAGTGGAGCTAAGTGGTCTGAATCATTTTGATTTGATATTACTAGATGTCATGATGCCTGGGATGAATGGATTTGATTTTTGTCAAAGCGTTCGGGATATCGTGGATTGTCCGATTCTGTTTCTTACTGCTAAGACAATGGAATCCGATGTGATGTACGGATTTGGCTTCGGCACCGACGACTATATCAAAAAGCCGTTCGGTACAGGGGAACTACGTGCAAGGGTCAATGCCCATCTACGCAGGGAAAATCGTGAAAAAAAGAAGAAGATGATCGTATCCGGCTTAGAATTCAATCTTGCAGCAAAGGAAGTCTCCGTCAAGGAACAGAAAATACCTTTAACCAAAATAGAGTATGGTATCTGCGAGTTCTTTGTTAAAAATCGTGGTCAGGTTTTTTCCAAAGAGCAGATTTACGATACCGTATGCGGATACAATGCGGAAGGCGACAGTATAACGATCGCAGTGCATATAAAGAATATCCGTGCAAAGCTCGCGGTATATCAGATAGCACCAATTCAAACGGTATGGGGGATCGGATACAAATGGGATTGAAACGTAAGAATGTTAGATTAAGGACCTTTTTTATTCAATATTTACTTGTGCTTTTTGCCGGATTTGTGCTTACTGTTTTCGTCGGCATCGGCTTGTTTTCTATTTCATTAAAAACGGGTTTTGTGCTTTCGGTCGGTGATATAGAAACACAAATAGAAAATCAGAAGGCAATCATTTTATCGGCGGATACCGTGGATGCCAGAATCATCCCAAAGACCTGTAAATATGCCGTTATAAGTCCTAGCGGAGTGTTTTTATCCGGAAATATGACAGAGAAGGAAACTGCTATGGCATGGAGGTCCATTCAAAATGGGAGCAAGATCTCCAGCAGCCTCTTAATGTCCGGCATAAACACAAAGTGCTATTTTCCGATCGAAAGACAAAATGAAATATGTATTTTAGAGTATACTGCCTTGTCACAGTTTGCTACTGAGTCCCTGCGGAAGCATTTACCGGTACCGGAAGTGGTTTTCCTCTTTGCCGTCCTTGCGGCATTCCTTACTGAGATTTTTCTGCTTTCAAAGCTTTATGGCAGAAGGATCGGCCGGAAGCTGCTTCCCCTGCAAAATGTAACCGAAAAAATCCAGAAGAAAGACCTTGCATTTGAAATTCAATATAGCGGCATAAAGGAAATCGATGCCGCCCTGCTATCTCTTGACAGTATGAAAACAGAATTAAAACGGTCGCTTGAAAAACAATGGAAGATCGAGCAAACGAGAAAAATACAGATTTCCGCATTGGCGCATGATATAAAAACACCGCTTACCGTAGTCCGTGGGAATGCGGAAATGCTGCATGACACCGACCAAACGGAAGAACAGAACGAATTTACCCATTACATTCTAAAGAATACGGATCAAATGGAACAGTACGTTCAGCTGCTTATTGATTTGTCCAAGGCGGAAGCGGGTTATACACTCCAGTTAGAAGTGGTAAACATGAGAACGTTTTTAAAGGATCTATATATGCAGATAAATGCGCTTGCCTCGGTTAAGCAGTTAAAAGTTAACTTTGATGAAAAAGATTTGCCGGATACCATCAAGGTAGATATTTCCCTAATGCAAAGAGCTATTATAAATATCGTATCAAATGCAGTGGATTATTCTCCGGAGCACGGCGTGATTAACTTTTCTGTATCTGCGGAACAAAATAAAATCAGCTTCACCATTACGGATAACGGAAAAGGATTCTCTCCCGAAGATTTAAAAAATGCAGCCAATCAATTCTACCAAGGGGATTCCAGCCGCAGTTCAAAATCACATTATGGAATGGGACTCTTTATTACCGAATCCATAATAAAGCAGCATGGCGGGACTCTCTCCATAACAAATTCTCCTGTCACCGGCGGCGGAATGGTGGTAATTGAAATCTAGGCTTTATGATAGGTAATTAGTGTCTGCTGATTAAACCGCTTCCAGTTCTAAATCAGCAGATTTTAACCTTAAAACTCGTATCAGCAAAATAGGAGCAGAAAGTATTCGTGCCTGAATCTTGAAAAGATTCGTCACGAATACAGATAATGCGATAGAA
>SVEA01000036.1 GCA_015057615.1 Lachnospiraceae bacterium
GAAAAGCCGGAAAAACCGGAGAAGCCAGAGGAGCCCGAAGAAGAGAAGCCAGACGAGTCAACGGAGGAGGATCCTTCCGGCAGCGAAAAAGATCCGGATCAGGCAAAGGAAAAACCGGCAAAGCCCACAGAGAAGCCTACAGAAAACCCGGATAAGAATAAGGATGCGAATATAACTTCTGCCTCTGTTCCGACACCGCACGGCGGTACAGAATCGGGTAGCATGGAAGCAGAAAACCAACATTACGAAACCGGATTCTAGTCGGATTTCTTAAGAAGGCAGCCATAATATTGTCTTAAAAATGTTAATTAAAACTTCATATTTTTATATTAAAAAGAGATTTTTTTCGCTTGCTATGATATAATAAAGGCGTAGTGAGCATATGCAAGCTTGCTTGTATATACAGGAAAATCTCTTTTTTCCTGTTATCATAGAGATAGTTATCACAATATAGACCGGAGGGTTATGTATGCGTTTAATCTTGGTTATACTCTTCTTAGTACTGTTTTTTACAATCAGTATTCCGTTGTTTCTGGTGGAATATCTCATCGGTAAGTTTAACCGCCGCGCGATGGTTGCATCTTCACAAAGAATTGTGGCCGGTGCATTCCGTATTGTACTATTTTTAAGTGGCACGAAGGTTACTGTTATCGGAAAAGAGAACATACCGAAGGAGGAAGCTGTTCTATATATTGCAAATCACAGAAGTTATTTTGATATTATCGTTTCCTATGCCACCCTGCCGACCTTAACCGGCTTTATAGCCAAGAAGGAAATCCACAGAATCCCTTTCTTACGAATTTGGATGGATTTTCTGCAATGCCTGTTCCTGGACCGGGAGGATATCCGCCAGGGTATGAAGGTAATCCTTAAGGCGATCGAACAGGTTAAGGATGGTTATTCCATCTTTATTTCTCCGGAAGGCACCCGCAGCCAGGGGAAGGAAATGCTGCCCTTCAAGGCAGGCAGTTTTAAAGTAGCTGAAAAGACCGGATGTGCGATTATTCCGGTATCTATCTCCAATACGGAGGCAGCATTTGAGAATCAGCAGCCATGGATTCGGAAAGCCCATACCATTATCGAATATAGCAAACCGATTTATCCGAAGGATCTTAAAAAAGAGCAGTTAAAATCACTTAACACCTATGTTCAGGGTATCATTCAGGAGACTTTAGAGAAGAATGCTTCCTTGATATAATTTTTTGTCGAAGGGAACTTAATGCATTTTTCATTTACCTATTTCTTTTTTCATAAAAAGATGATACAATTAACGTTGCCCTGAACTGGGACATGTATTAAAACGTACAATATTGGGAGGTACATAGTTCATGGATACTTTAGCAATTGTATTAATTGTCACAGCCGTTATTGTAGTTGCGGTTTTGGTTGGATTATATTTTCTAGGAAGAAAGCTTCAAAAGAAACAAGAAGATTCCGAAGCTCAGATGAAAGCAGCTGCGCAGACAGTTTCTATGTTGGTCATTGACAAGAAAAAAATGAAATTGAAGGATGCAGGCCTGCCTAAGATTGTACTTGATCAAACGCCAAAATATATGCGGGGATCAAAGGTACCTATCGTAAAGGCAAAAATAGGTTCGAAGGTATTATCCTTGATCTGCGATGTTAAGGTGTTTGATATTATACCGGTGAAGAAAGAAGTTAAGGCAGTTCTAAGCGGAATTTACATCATGGATGTAAGAGGCTTAAGAAGCGGCTTAGAAGTAAAGAAAGAGAAAAAGGGCTTTTTCAAAAGGATTGCCGGTAAATTTAAAAAAGAAGACAAATAATTGATATTCCTCTTACCTTGTAGGCATAATTGTTATAAGGTAAGAGGTTTTTTTAATCGGAAAGGAAGATTCGATGAAAAAGAAGAATATTTTACTCCTGACCCTGATATGTTCTACTTCTCTGGTGATCCTCTGCGGACTTCTGATCTATGCCTTTAAGCTGCAGAATCGCCAGGACGAGATCGATGAGAGAAATAATCCGCAGACCAATGACAGTATAGACGATTCTGAGAACGGCAATCCGGAGGACCGTAAGGAAGACCCCGGCAGCGATAAAGATTTGGAAAACAGCAAGGACTCCGCAGAAAATGATGGCGCAGACAGCGAATCCGAAGTGGATTCTGATTCTCAAAATGATGACGGAAACGAGGACGAAGAAGCGGATGCCAAACATAATTTCGATGAAAAAGAGGAACCCTCCGATCCCATTGTCCTTGCTTTTGCAGGAGATATTAACTTTAATGAGGAATCAAAACCGGTAGCCCGATATGACCGGGAAAACAAGGGTATTCTCGGCGGATTATCAAAAGACCTTGTAGAAGAAATGAATGCTGCCGATATCATGATGCTTAACAATGAATTTGCCTACAGCACCAGAGGAACTAAGACACCGAATAAATCCTATACCTTCCGAGCCAACCCAAGCCGCGTGAATATTCTTCATGAAATGGGCGTAGACATTGTTTCCCTTGCCAACAACCACGCTCTGGACTATGGTCCCGATGCCCTAATGGATACCTTTGACACTCTGGAAGAAGCCGGGATTGATTATGTCGGCGCTGGTAAAAATTTAGCCCGGGCCGAAGCCCCGATATCCTATACGGTCGGAAGTAAGAAAATCGCTTTTCTTGCATCCTCTAAGGTTATCTTTGCAATGGATTGGTATGCATCGGAGAACTCTCCGGGAATGGTTGGTACCTACGATCCGGCGCCGTTAGTGAAAGCCATTAAAAAAGCATCCGCAGACAATGATTATGTTGTCGTCTTTGTTCATTGGGGCGTTGAAAGAAATGATTATCCCGAGAAGTATCAGCGGGATTTTGCCAAGAAATATATTGATGCCGGAGCAGACATTGTCGTCGGCTGCCATCCGCATGTAATGCAGGGCTTTGAATTCTATAAAGGCAAGCCGATTGCCTACAGCCTGGGTAACTTCTGGTTTAACAGTTCCCACCGGGAAACCGGATTGTTAAAGATCTATATCGATCCGGAGGGCACCCTTCGGACGCAGATCCTGCCCGCTATGGGAAAGAATACGTATACCTATCTGTTAACCGAAAAAGACGAGCGAAAAGCTTACTTTGATTATATGGAGAAAATATCCTTTGATGTTACCATTGATAAGGACGGCTTTATTACACCGAAAGAATAAACTACGTTGATAAGCAAATATTGATTTGAGTGTCAAAAGCTTTCCTAACAAACCGTCTTCATCAATTTGCACAAATGAAGGAAAAGCTTAAGTAATAGGAAATAATATTTTAATGTGCGACTATTTGAAGTCGTTGGTATTTGGACCACGTATTTTGTGGTCTTATGTATCATTACGTACTTCAACCCAAGCGCTACGTTTTACAGCGCTTGGTGGAACAACGTGTTGCGAATAAAATATGTTCCCTATTACTTAGTGTCTGCTGATTAAACCGCTTCCAGTTCTAAATCAGCAGATTTTAACCTTAAAACTCGTATCAGCAAAATAGGAGCAGAAAGTATTCGTGCCTGAATCTTGAAAAGATTCGTCACGAATACAGATAATGCGATAGAA
>SVEA01000037.1 GCA_015057615.1 Lachnospiraceae bacterium
AATCATTTGTTGAAAAGATTAAATGATTTGGGCTGGCAGCCTGCCACTGCTATCTAAATCCATAAAAACTATGAAAAAGCTTCATAGGGGGGGATTGTTGCGTCTTTTTGCTAACAAAGAGACGTTTTCATAATAAAAGCTTTCTTAACAAATCGATGAAGTTAGTTTTATAAATCAGCTTTTAACACTCAAATCAACTTTAAGATTTCATGCAGGCTAAACGAAGAAGTCGCAGAAGCAGAGCTATGTTCTCCGTAT
Organism: Lachnospiraceae bacterium; assembly: GCA_015057615.1. Classification (GTDB taxonomy): domain Bacteria; phylum Bacillota; class Clostridia; order Lachnospirales; family Lachnospiraceae; genus Mobilitalea. The sequence goes on from SVEA01000037.1 coordinate 259, forward strand.
AGTAAAGGGAAAAAGGGAGTATAATATCAGCGAAAGAAAACAATCATGTGTGATCAGCCAGCTGGACAGACACAATATATTGTGTTATAGTGTAAATAGTCTCGCAAAAAACTGCGAGCAAAAAGTCTCATTAAATACAAGAGCCTAAAGTCTCATTAAATACAAGAGCCTTTGGAAGAATAGCAAAGCAGCTATTCTTCCGTGATTTTATGCCTAAAAAACATGGGCATTAATGTGATATGTCTAAATATTACATTCAAGGAGAAAAGAGGAGAACTATGTTATCATTTGAGAAAATCAATGCAGATAACATGATGCAGACAGCAAAGTTTTACAACTATAAAATCAGCCGGACCAGTGACTATACAGTTGGCGGTATCTATATGTGGCGTGAATTTTATGATACAAGTTTTGCTATTTATGAAGATATGATTTTTTATAAAGTTAAATTTTTAGACCGCACCTCTTTCACTTATCCCATTGGCAGCGGTTCGTTCACGAAGGCGATCGAAGCATTAAAAGAATATTGTAAAAGTAATGATCTGCCACTTTGGTTTTGTACGGTTCCAGAGGAAGTAGTTCCGATTCTCACCGAAGAGTTTAACGGAACGATTCCGGGGAACCCCTCAAGAGACTGGGCAGATTATTTATATCGTGCGGAGGATTTAGCCCAGATGGCGGGCAGAAGATACAGTGGACAACGCAATCATATTAATAAATTTCTGCGGCTTTATCCGAACTATCAATATCACGAAATGTCCTCGGAGAACCTCGGCAGGGTAATTGACTTTTTAAAGGATTACCAGACTAAATTCGGTAAGGAAGCTTCCCTTGCACAGGAAGAATTTAAACGAGCATTGGAGATTATGCCATTGATCGATAAATTCCAACTGCCTGGCGGATTTATTGAGGTTGACGGTGAGATCATAGCCATTTCCGTTGGCGAAATCATTAAGGACACCCTATATTCTCATATCGAGAAGGCAAACCGTAATTATGAAGGCGCTTACCAAATGATTGTAAGAGAATTTGCAAGACATAATGTCACCGAGGAAGTAAAATATATTAATCGCGAGGAGGATGTCGGAGATGAGGGACTGCGCAAATCAAAGCTGTCCTACCATCCGACCAAGTTGCTCGATAAATATTGCGTATCCGTTCCCTATAATTAAAATATCTTGTATCGGGGTTTTTCTTCACGTAGTAGAAAATACCGAAGATAATCATCGAATAAAATTGCCGGCAAAGACAGAAAAAACCAGATATTCGTATACAGCAGGCATACCTGTCCCATGAAGTTATAAGGCAGATTGGAATAGTCCCATACATTTAATTTCAACCATACATTCACTACAAGACCGACGATAAATTCCACTGTGGTAACGATCCCCGCAGAAAGAACCATCTGACTGATCAGCGCCATCCTCCACGTATAAATCTCATTCAGCAATCCGATCAGAACAAAAGAGATCCCGCCTGCTATCATCATAGAGATATGGGAGAAGCCCCGGTATAGAATTTCAACACCGCCATAACCAAATCCCCCTACCAAAAAAAGAAAAATATATTTTAAAAAATTATTACGAATTAGGTGCATATGATCCCATCCTTCCCCAATGAATCGTGTCTGTCAACAAAGTGCAGGCACTTTTTATACTGCGAAACATTATTAGTATGTACATAACCGAATCGGTTGATAAACAAATTCTCTCGTATTCCATTGCTAATTTGTTAAAAAATTAACTTTTAAAGAAGTAATAGGAAACAAATTTTATTCGCAACACATTGTTCATAAAGCTCTATAAAACAATAGTGCAAAGCATTGCAAAACCAATGCTTGGATTGAAGTACGTAGTGGTACATAAGACCATAAAATACGTGATCTAAGTGCCCAATGGCTTCAAACCGTTGCGTATTAAAATATTGTTTCCTATTACTTAAGTTTTTCCTTGATTTATCAAATTGATGAAGACGATTTGTTAAGAAAGGTTTTTGGCACTCCTATTAACATTGGATTTAAAAAACCATAATTTGGGGTATGAAAAAAGGGCAGTTTCGAAACTGCCCTTTTTCGGAGAAGGTATTTTTGTTACTTATGGGGGTGTAGCAAAAACTATATAATGTATTGGGGTTTACGATTATTAGTATAACATGAGGTGCAAAATAAGTGTGCACAAACTTTACAAATCGATCTGACATTTTTCGTCATATTGCACAATTCCTATTGTTCTACCTCAATTTCCTGCTGCACGGAGGTATCTTCCTGCTGAAATAACCCTTCAAACTCATCCCGGCTGATTCTTTCTTTCTCGATCAGAAGGTCTGCACAGGCTTCCAATATCGCTCTGTGCTCGGTCAATATATTCCTAGCTTCCTGGTAGCAATCGTCAATAATCGTTCTTACTTCCTCATCGATACGGTTTGCAACATTTTCACTATAGCTTCTGGTATGCGCTAAGTCTCTGCCGATAAATACTTCATCCTCATCATTGTCATAGTTCACCATTCCGAGGGAATTGGAGAAGCCATAGCGGGTTACCATCGCTCTTGCGGTTTTTGTAGCTACCTTAATATCCTGGGAAGCACCGGTCGTAACATCGTCAAAGATCAGCTCTTCGGCTACACGTCCGCCGAGATCCACAATAATTTCCTGGCGCATTCTGCCCTTTGTATTAAACATTTCATCCTTTTCCGGCAGAGGCATCGTATAACCCGCTGCACCGTTACCGGTAGGGATAATGGATACGGTGTAAACTGGTCCTACATCCGGAAGTACATGGAAGAGAATTGCATGCCCCGCTTCATGATATGCGGTGATCTTCTTTTCCTTATCCGTAATAACCTTACTCTTCTTTTCGGTACCAATTCCAACCTTGATAAAGGCTTTCTTTATATCATCGTTGTTCACATAGCTTCTATTTTCTCTTGCCGCTCCGATCGCCGCCTCATTTAATAAGTTTTCCAGGTCGGCACCGGTAAATCCGGCGGTTGTCTGGGCGATCTGCTTCAGGTTCACATCATCCCCAAGCGGTTTTCCCTTCGCATGAACGAGAAGAATTTCTTCCCTTCCTTTGACATCCGGACGTCCTACGACTACCTTCCGGTCAAAACGGCCGGGTCTTAAAATCGCCGGATCCAGAATATCAACCCGGTTCGTCGCAGCCATCACAATGATTCCTTCATTTACACCGAAGCCGTCCATCTCAACCAGCAATTGGTTTAACGTCTGTTCTCTCTCATCATGACCGCCGCCCATTCCGGTTCCCCTGCGTCTGGCAACCGCATCGATCTCGTCAATAAAGACGATACAGGGTGCGTTTTTCTTCGCCTCTTCAAACAAATCCCGCACTCTGGATGCTCCGACACCGACAAACATTTCCACAAAATCGGATCCGGAGATGGAGAAGAAGGGAACTCCCGCCTCACCAGCTACTGCTTTCGCAAGTAATGTTTTACCGGTTCCCGGCGGTCCGACAAGCAGTACCCCTTTCGGAATTCGCGCTCCGACCTGAATATATTTCTTAGGGGATTTTAAGAAATCCACGATTTCTCTTAGCTCTTCCTTCTCTTCATCCAATCCCGCTACGTTCTTAAAGGTCGTCTTCTTGTTATCATCCGTCGTCAATTTCGCACGGTTCTTGCCAAAGTTCATCACCTTGCTGTTGCCTCCTCCTACCGAAGCCTGATTGGATAAAAAGGAAAACAACACAATAACGATGATAAATACAAGTATATATGGGAGCACCGATGTCAGGAACCAGTTCGGTTTCGAAATATTGTGAGGATAGAAGGTAACCCCCGCTTCCTTTGCAATATCTTCCATTTCTAGGGTATTAAGGACATAGAAGCGCTCGCTTTTTCCCTCTTTCAAATTCGCTCTAACTTCACCAGTAGGTACATTTTCATTCGGATATATATCAATAGATTCAATCTTGCCTTCGTCTATATCGTTAACAAACTGCGCATAGTTATATGCGTCTGGATTGCTATACTCATAGTTATTGGATAGGTAAAAGGTCATAACCACAATGAGTAGGATGATGATATAGAAGCCATATCCTTTCATCTGTTTTCTCACTAAACAACCTCCTTTATGAAATAATCAAAACATATCTATTTTAAAGTTTATAACCACTTTTATACATTTTATACCATTGTCGACTATTCGACCACTCCAACATAAGGTAAATTTCTGTATAATTGATTATAATCCAAGCCGTATCCCACGACAAATTTATCGGGTATTCCAAAGCCGACATATTTTACATCAACCTCTGTCTCCCTGCGATCCGGTTTATCCAGCAGCGTACAGATATTAAGACTTGCCGGGGCTCTGCTGCTGAGTAAGTCCTTCAGATAGGCAAGCGTTCTGCCGGAATCAATGATATCTTCCACGATCAATACATCCTTTCCCTGGATGGATTCATCCAAATCTTTTAGAATTCTTACTCTCCCCGAGCTTATGGTTTCATTGCCGTAGCTGGAAACGGACATGAAATCAAAGATAACCGGAACGGTAATTCTCTTCGCAAGGTCACAGCTAAAAACAACACTTCCCTTTAAAATGCAGATAAGGTGCAGTTGTTTCCCCTCATAATCCTTACTGATCTGCTCTGCAAGCTCCTTAATTCTTTCGGTCACTTTCTCTTCTGGAATTAATACATTTACTTTTCCTGTCATTTAAAAATCCTCCGTATCGATCAATTTCATCAATAGTATAGTTTTTGTTGATTCATCTACTTTATATTTTTCACTGATCCGATCCCCGTCTCCCGGGATCCACATGATATGACTGCCATCCGCAACGAGGGGCTTATGATCCCGCTCCCTGCGCGGTATCTTTTGATCAATAAAATAATCCTTTAGCTTTTTTCTTCCCCCGGAAGGATTGATCTGGATATAATCTCCTTCTTTTCGGTATCTTATTATAACAGCATTCTCTATTTTATCATAATCAAACCACTTCATACAACTACTTTTCGGAATTGGCTGGTTTTTTTCATAATTTATGATATTTACTACTAGAAACTTATGAAGCTCGGGCAGATAATATTTACCGGGTACCCGGACCACAATAGGCTCTCTCTGCCTCTCTTTCGCTTCTACAGGCAACCCGCTGCTTCGATCCGGATAGAAGGTAACCTTATCATATTCCCGGACTGCAAGCACTCCATAGGGCAGATCAATCTGCTTACCAACCTGCTTTGGTAGCAGCGACAACACTTGTTCCACATGCTTTGCCTCAAGGTTTTTTAAATTTCCCGTAAGCTCCTCCAGGATTTTACGGACAATGCCCTTTTGAATAACGATATCCTCTTTTTGAAGCTGATTAACAGTAATCCCTATGATCCTTTCCTCCGATATTTCGGTCAAAGCCTCATACCGGCGCTTAATCTGATCGTTGATGTAGCTCTCGATTTCCCTCAATTGCAGAGCGGTTTGTGCAATATGCGGTACGGCATTCGGATTAATTTCTTTCACTGCGTAGGATAAAATATGATTCCGTATCTTATTTCTGCTGTAAGCATCCGTAAGATTGGTCGCATCTGTTTGGTAGGAAATGCTTCTTTCCCGAAGATAACCCTCGATCTCCTCCCTCTCCAGACAAAGCAAAGGCCGTATAACAGTAATCTCTTTTGGAGCCGGCTTATGCCTTATGACAGGCTGTATACCGGAAAGTCCACGAATACCGGTTCCGCGAAAAAGATGAAAGAGTACGGTCTCAGCAATATCATTTTTATTATGCGCGATTGCAATTTTATTACACTGTTTGTCTTTACATACCTGAAAGAAAGTCCGATAGCGTATCTTTCTTCCGGCTTCCTCTTCGGAAAGCCCTTCCTGCATAGCGATCTGCGGAACATTCACTCGAAATTTAAGAAATTCAAGATTTAGTTTTTCACACAGTACCTTTACATATTGCTCGTCGCCTTCGGCATCTTTCCCGCGAATTCCATGATTTATATGCACAACAAGCACAGGGATCTTTTGATCCCTGCATATTTCTGACAGCATATACAAAAGGCAGACGGAATCTGCGCCCCCGGATACACCTAAGACTATTCGGTCTCCCTTTTCTATCATTTTATTCTGTTCGATAAAATTCTTTACCTTAAGTAACATTTACCCTTATCCTATCTAAATGGCAATTTTCGTGTAAAATTTCAATATGCTAATAATATTTTAACCCTTTTAATTTTATATTTCAATAAAAAATGAAAGGTTCTGGCAATTCCCTTATTTTGCCCAGATACCTGCCGTAATAATTGTCATATCATCTCTGGGAACATAATTGCTCTTCGCAAGGGTACCGTCAAGAATACGATTCGCAATTTCCTGCGGATTGCTGCTTTTGATTTCCATAATCATTTTCTCCATATACCCCTCCTTGTCCTCCTCGGTAATGGAATCGAGCACGCCGTCGGTAACCATAATAACAATATCCCCCTCGTATAGCTTCTTTGCTACTGTATCATAGTCTACATTGCCGAACATTCCGATCGGAAGCGTGGTCGAGCTAATGGTCTCCACCCAATTCTCCCGTTTAATAAAGGTTGAGGCTGCACCGATCTTAATAAATTCGCACATACCGGTAAAAAGATTTAGGATACTCATATCAATGGTGGAAAAGGTCTGCCTTTCTGATTTTAAAACTAGACTGGAGTTAATCAGCTTAATCGCCATCTCCGCTTTAAATCCCGCCTCAATCATCTGCTCTAAAAGAGCCATAACCGTTTCACTTTCCTCCCCCGCTTCCTTTCCTGTTCCCATGCCATCGGCTAAGGCAACCATCATTTCCCCGGTTTCCAGCTTCAGGATGGAAAAATTATCGCCTGAGACATTCTCCTTCATCGCCCTTGCCACACCGGTAAGTACTTTAAATTTGGTATCCTCCACAAAGATAAAATTCTCATAATTTTTCGATATGACGGATTTGGAGGCATCCGAGACCCGCATACGGCGCTCTAAGGCATCTCCCAGAACGGATGCAGCCTCTCTCGCTGTAATTACCCGTCCTCCTCTGCAGGCTGCTTTTAAATAGACCTCCTTCCGTTTATCTCCACGCTCAAATATCGTAATATCCTTTACCAGGATATGCTCCGCCTTTAATCTTCGCATCACCTTTTCTTCGGTCATGCGGGACACCTGCTCGGCCATATAGATATCACTGGTGATATCCTGGATTACCGTAGAGACCTCCTTTAATTGTTCCGCAATCACCTCTCTGCTTTCCGCAACCCGGCTCTGCCAGATCTGATTCAGCTTCGCTATCTCAAAGCTGCGATTGGTTTCCGAGACAAATTCATCCACCGCAATGCAGTCATTTAAAAACTTCGGCGGAATATCCTCCTTCTGTATAAAACCGTTCTTCTCCGCCGCTTCAAAAAGGGTACATGCCGCCTGATAGGTTTCCTCCAAATTATTCTCCCAGCAGTTCGTGCAGTTCGTGCAGTTTTTACACAGCTTTTCTGAGATATCCTCAAACATACGATTGATTTCCTTCTGCTTTAGCTTGATCTGCTTCTCTGTAATCGTATCTAAGGTTTTCGAAAGCTTCAGAAAGGAATCCGAAAATACCTTCATTCTGGTTTTCGCTATTTTCTTCAAATTGTCGGCTGCTAAGATTTCCTGCCTTCCGATACCGCCGACAGCATCTACCCGGTAAATAAGGCTTCTCGGAAGCAGAAGAAATACCACCACCGCGGAGGAGAGCGCACCAATCTCATAGACGGAAAGCTCCATTGCCGGATTTACTAACCCCATCATGGCAGCCGTAATCAGATAAACGGCAGCGACCGGAAGCTTTCCCATTTCCCGAAACACTGCCGGCAGGATGCCCATCATGGTAAATAATCCAGTATCGGATACCTGGCCTCCCCGAAGGCTCAGTGCAAACCCGCAGACCGCTCCGGTTATGGCACCCTGCCCTACCCCGTATTTATACGTAAAAAACAAAATTATAAAATAGACGAAGGTCTCCACCGGCGCCACATAACTCAGCGGCAGCTCGGGGAATGCATAGATCATTACTGCCATAAGTACCGCCATACTTACCATCTGCTCATTATTCATCTTATAGCCTTTGGAGGATTGCAGGACAAACTCTATCCCGCTTTTAAATAACCCGGCAGAAACAACCGTAATGACCATTTCCAGCATTGTTAATAGAAAGTAATGGCGGATCGGACTGCCTGCGGTAATCTCCATCGAGGAATAGATGCCAAGCATGATTGCCGGAATCGCATACAAAGCTGTCTGCGGCAATTTCCTTTTCTTCATGACCGGTGTTTCCAAAAGGACTAACGTTGTAATCATCGTTAGAAAATATTTCAGCACCCGGGTAACCGGCATGACAGTCATTATTCCCAGGGCTATCGTTAGGAATGCCGCTTTGCTTCCCGTATCGGCAATCAATGCGGCTGTAAAGTATCCGATGGCAAGGGGATTCATATTATAGAATGCCGCCCTTGCCACAAATATTCCAATTACATGAATGAGTAACGCTCTTTTCTTGCTGTCTTTCATCTTTGCTCCGCTCCTTTATATTTCCGTTCTTACTTCACGTCGTGCTGTAATTATAGGCAGAGCAATTTAAAATCTTTGTCAAAAGAAATACCTGTTTTCAAAAAACTTTTTGACAAGAATTCCATCGAAAAGATGATTTCATCGAATAGAGGCACTTCACTCATTTTAAGAGAATAAAAAAATCACCTGGAAAAAACTCTCAAGTGATGAAAACTGAAGCTATATTTTTTAATAAATAGCGAAGGAGGGATTTGAACCCCCGACACCGCGGGTATGAACCGCGTGCTCTCGCCAACTGAGCTACTTCGCCAGACAACGAAACTCATTATATCTGCTTTTTTTGCAATTGTCAATGCTTTTTACACAAATAAAACAACTTTTTGCATTCCGCCACTAACAGCACTACAAAATTAATGAAAGAAGCTGCTTGCAGGTTCTTTCGAGTGAACATATTCTTCTTTCTGCGTGAACGGGGTTTTTGTTCACTCGTCTTCCTCTTCCTCCTGCTTGAGAATAATCTCATCTTCATACACTAATCCAAGCTTTTCTCTTGCAACATCTTCAATATAGCGCTTTGTATGAACATACGCCTCCAGGTTTTTAATCTCGTCTGTCCGCTCCTTCTCTTCCGCAATCTGCGCATCAAGACTCTCGATCTTCTGCTTTGCCTGAACGCTTCTCTTCTCCAGTTCTATCTTTCGAAAGGCAATGATTCCAAACAGTATCAAAACAACAAATGCAATAATCCCTATGCCTGTCCCTTTTTTATAGCTTCTTCTCAATTTTTCCATCTCCCCTAAAAAAAATTCTAGAGTTTCTCAAGATTGACCCTTTTCTTAATTTTTGCAGAATTTTGTTTCGTATTCCCATTCTGCTTCTTTTGTATGTTCTGTCCTGCTTTGCTCGCAGCCTCTTTTTCCTTTTTTAATGCTTTTTTCCTCTTCCGCTTTTTTCTCTTCGCATTGCGTTTCTGTTTCCTGCTATTTAATGCTATTCTAACCGATTTATTGTATTTTTTCAATCGTCCAAGTAGAAAATTTACTATCCTTTTTCCGATCGATGCAAGGAAGTGTAGCAGCTGTTTTATCTTCTTTATAATAAACCGAAACGGACGAAGAAGCGTATCGATTATTTTTGTAATAAACGATACAAGAAAGTCACTGAATATGTAATGATACAGCACCATTCCGATTGTCATTCCCATCACAGAAAAACCGCGGATCACTCCATTGTTTTCCCGATAGATCATGGAAAATATGAATAAGCTGGTTACAATCCAGAAGATGAGATCCTCCAAAGCCAGAAAAAAGCTGTTATGGCTAATCTGCCTTCTTATTATTCTGAGGCAATCATAGGCAAGCAGAATGATGGCTCCCCATAGAATCGAGATGAGAAAGAATTGAAGCTCAATTGTAATTGCATGATTCATACCATCCTCCTACTTAAACAGCCTGCCAAATAAGGATTCTCCCGACTTGCCGTAGTTTGCCGTATCGGAGTAGGTCAGGCTGTCGATCCTTCCATCAATATCAACCTCTCCCTTTTCTAACGTCAGCCTGCTGACATGCAGGTCATTTCCCCGGATCATTAGTACCCCCTGTTCGGTCTGCAAAAGGACTTCTCCCGCATCAAACGACAGGACATCATTTACACCGGTGACTGTCGCTGTCTTTCTTGCATTAATATTGAGCTTGTGACCCTTTAAATTCTGTTGTTTTTCATCCATAGAAAAAGCCTCCTCATATAATATATCCTTAAAGAAATATCTAAAGTAGCCAAGATATACCTTTTTAAATATATGAGAAGACTTCCTGCTTCATGACGAATTTAAAGATACTTATATAGTTCCTTTGCTTCCTCTTTCTTCGTGGTTTCCGCCACATCAAGGACCTCAACCTTCACCGATTTACTGCCGAAGCCGATTTCAATGACATCACCGGTCTTCACATTTGCCGAGGCTTTTGCCGGTTTTCCGTTAATGGTCACTCTCCCCGCATCACAGGCTTCGTTAGCAACGGTTCTTCTTTTTATCAATCTCGATACTTTTAAATACTTATCTAATCTCATAACAACCCTTCTAATCAGTCACAATTTGTAATTCCCGCCAGGAAAGAAAATAAAAAAAAGACTGTTTTAAAAACCCTACACCCCAACGAGATCCGGAATTTAAAACAGCCCTTTTATACTGTCTTCACTATGCGTTGATAACGTCCTTTAAAGCTTTTCCTGCTTTGAACTTAGGTGCTTTAGAAGCAGCGATCTGAATTGTCTCCTTGGTTAAAGGATTTCTTCCTGTTCTAGCTGGTCTGTCAGCAACTTCAAAGGTACCAAAACCAACTAACTGTACTTTGTCACCTTTTACTAACTGCTCGGTTACTACATCGATGAAAGCCTTTAATGCCTTCTCTGAGTCTTTCTTGGAAAATTCTGTTTTTTCTGCAATTGCTGCAACTAATTCTGCTTTGTTCATGGATATGCTCCTCCTCTAAAGTATTTGTTTTATTATTTTTTAAATAATCTAGCGATTATTTCGCTTCCCGCTATCACTCATTCTTACCAGCGGAAGTCTATTCGCATAGCCTTTGATCCTTGCACTCAGCAAGGCAAAAACATCTACGAATCTATTTATAAACTTATTAGCGCCATTTGTCAAGGAATATTCTGCATTTATCTGTAAAAACCGGGACGATTTTATCATAGAAATCGTAACTTGCTCAAATTCCGCTAAAAACAGTATCTATTTCCCACTTTTTGGCGCCATGCTGTAGGTAACAAAGAGTTTGCCAAGGCAAACTCTCGCGCCGAGCGCGTTCTGCCACAGCAGATAAATACCTTACGAATACATGTTTCAAGTATTCGTTACGTGCTGAGTGCGTCATCCCAATGCGAACTATGTTCGCATGGAGGTTTTTTGGCGTATAGGACACAATTTCCTATACGAGCAGAAAAACTGCCAAGAATAACATGGCAGTTTTATTCTATCGGTTATGTTTCATTGCTCCATTTGTCTTCCTAAAAAGGACGCAGCCGTGTTAGCCAATTTAATCTCTGTATCACCGAATTTCGTTTTTGCATCTTTCGTAAGAATGATTACCGAACCAATGGCATCACCCTCACTGATGATTGGCGCAATTACCTGGTAAGTATATTCTCCATCATCATCATTCATAATATTGATAAAATTTTTGTCTTCTTTTGCTGCAATAACATTTTCTCTCTCATTGATTACCTCTTCCAATTCTCGGCTAATGCTCTTCGTAATCAAATCTTTCTTGGAGGTTCCTGATACAGCAATAAATTGGTCTTTATCTGTAATTGCAATGATATGTCCGGTTGTCTGATTAAGTGATTCGGCATATTGCTTTGCAAATTGTCCCAACTCGCCGATCGGTGAATATTTCTTTAAAATGATTTCGCCTTCACGATCCGTAAATATCTCCAGAGGATCTCCCTCACGTATTCTTAATGTGCGTCTAATTTCTTTTGGTACCACAACTCGACCCAAGTCATCTATTCTTCTTACAATGCCAGTTGCTTTCATACAAAATCTCCTCCATTTTACGTTATTTGATAGACTTTCATAAAGATGCAATAAAATGATATGAGTTTTTTCATACCAGTTACTCATAATAAGTGAATTCAATTCCAATTCAACTTGTTTTATCTAATCATATTGTTTGTAAAATGGGAAAGTTTATACATTTAAGTTGACTTATTTTTTATTTCATAACAAATATCCGATTATTGCTCCTGTCTTAATATATCAAACATATTATAAATGTCTAAAATACCGTATCCCCAGTCTCTGTTCGGATAAACTAAATTCGCACTTCTTCTAGCTCCCCGAATTAAAAATTTCTTAATTTCTATCGTATTTAAATTTGGCCGATTTCCCCGGACGGTTCCCCATTCCATCAGCATTGCTGCAATACCTGTGATATGAGCCGCCGCAACTCCGGTACCGGTATAACTAACAAACTCCTTATGGTTATTCGGAGCGATATAATCCACACCCGGAGCTGCCAGATCCGGCTTAAGCATATTATTTCTGGTATATCCCCTGCTAGCTCCCGCATATAGGTTTCCTCCGATCGGATTATATGCGGTTGCGGTAATCGGAACGTCGACTGTTCCGGGGGAAAGTAATGTAGTATAGATATCCGGCTGCGTAAAATAGGTGTCCCGGGATATCATATCGCCCATCGGAAGCCAGGAATGAAATCCCCCCGTGAGATCCGACTGACTGTATACATTAAATCTCCAGATTCCCGGTGCGGCATTACGAAAGCGCAGAAAAATCAGCTGATCCCCCGTTTCCGCCTCCACCGTTTGGTAATAGATATAGATAATGGTCTCCTCGAAGATAAAAGAAATAATTCGGTTCAACGTCAGACTTGCCGCTATACGTGGGATGAACTCACCACTGGGGGACAGGATATCGATCGAATAAATCCCCGGCATATCTCCCCATATCTCCATAAAGAAGCCTTTGTCCTCCTCACCCACGATTAATTCCATCGTATTATAACCTATCTGGGGATCGATATTCCCCCGGTAGTGTCTGCCTGTGTTTCCTTCATTTCCCGCCGCCGTTACAAAAGCAATATTCGGAAAATCCCCCAGAACATTCATCATAACCGCTAAGGGTGACCGTCCTTCATGTGCCCCCTGAGAAGTACCCAATCCAATACAAATAACCATCGGTCTCCCCAGCTCTCTCGAGAGCAGAAAACAGTATTGGATTCCCCACATGATCGTATCCTCCTGATAGCATAGAACATCCTCCGGAATGGATAAGTAATTTTTTAAATTTTCCTTTGCTGGCCGAAGCTTTACCACAACCAGCTCCGCATCCGGAGCAACCCCAGCGAAGCCTTCGTCCAGAACTTCATTTCCTGCTGCAACCGCTGCCATCATGGTTCCATGCCCGTTATCATCCGTACTCGGCACCACCTCTAGGGGATTTGCAGATGCCAGAGCCTGGTTGATCTCCTCTGCACGATATTCCGTACCAAAATTCGTATTGTATGGAAACCTGTCAACACTCTGTATGGTCTGATCCCAAATTGCAGTGATTTTTGTCGTACCGTCCGGACGAAGAAATACAGGATTGGTATAATCGATTCCGGTATCAATGATTGCAACCAGCGTTCCTTCCCCTCTCAGATTCAGAGCCGAAATCCTTCGAAGCTCCGGAATTCTGGATGCCTGGACGCTTACCTCACTCACTAAACCGAGCACATTCGGTATCGCAGTGTATCCGAACGTACCTATGCGGCTGATCTCTATTTGTTCCACCGGCAAATGTACAACGGCGAATATATTATTAATGATCTGAACCATAGCTCCCGGGAACGCTTCCAAATACTGTGGATTATTTCTATAGTCCACAATAAGTTCGGTATAATCTTCACTTATGATACGGTTTCTTTCCTCCTCTGTCATTTTCTTCTCCTTTATGAATAAAATAATAGCCCGGTTTTATAAAATAATACCAATTCGCAGACTGTCAAAAACATTATAGACATCTAATATTCCATACCCCCATTCCGGGTTCGGATAGGTAATTGCAGTGTCTCTTCTCGCTCCTCTTAACAATAGTTTTTTTACTTCCGTTGTACTTAATCGAAAGAAATTCTCTCTTATAAACCCCCATTCCAGAATCATTGCCGCCACTCCGGTCGTATGTGCCGCTGCGACACTGGTTCCGGTAAACTCTGCAAAGTCTTGGTTCAAGGTCGGACCGATCACGTTGACTCCCGGTGCCGCAATATCTGGTTTGACCAAATTCAGTCTGGTGTAGCCCTTGCTGGCATTAATATAAAGGCTGTCATCTGCATCATTATATGCCGTAACGGTAATCGGTAGTTCTGCATTACCGAGGGAAAGAATCGTCGTATAGGGATCCGACCGGATAAAAAAGGTATCATCCGATACAAATCCGGACATGGGCAGCCAGATATGAAACCCCATATTCAGATCCTCACGTTCATATACATTGAATCGCCATATTCCCGGTGTCGGATTAGAAAAGCGCAGAAGGATTAATTGATCGCCGCTCTGCGATTCCACCATTTGAATATCAATGATGATAACCGTTTCTTCAAATACGAAAGAGATTTCCCTATTTTCATCTATAGTAGCTGATATTCTTGGAATATATTCACCCGAAGGAGATTGGATATCGATGGAAAAAATGCTCGGAGACTGTCCCCATAACGACATCGAAAAACCACCTTCATTTTCCGCCACATGTAATTCCACCGTATTATATCCGATTGCCTGATCGACTAAACCAAAAAAATGTCTCCTTGCACTCCCTTCATTCCCTGCTGCAACGACAACGGCAATACCGGGTGTTGAGGCAATTACGGATAAATAATTGCTCAGCAGTCCGCGCCCGTCGTGGGCACCCTGTGAAGTTCCCATCGCAATACAGATTGCCATCGGTCTACGCAGTCTTGCCGCCGCTGATAATATGTATTCCAGGGCATAGAGGATATCGGTTTCCTGATAGCAGACACTATCTACAGGTAAGCGGAAGAACTCCTTTAGATAACGCTTTGCCGTCTTTAACTTTACAACAACAAACTCCGCTTCCGATGCCACCCCATAAAAATTACTTTCCGGTACCTCCGATCCCCCCGCAATTCCGGCGACCATTGTCCCATGTCCGATTTCATCCATGCTGGGTACAATTTCAAGAGGGTTCCCGCTTTGCAATGCCTGATTAATCTGTTCTCTGGTGTATTCCGTACCGTAATTCTGATTTTCAGGAGGATTAACACCCTGAATTGTCTGATCCCAGAGAAGAGCAATTCTCGTCGTACCATCCTCATTTTGAAAAACAGGGTTCGTATAATCAATGCCAGAATCAAGGATTCCAATCAGGACCCCTTGCCCCCGAAGATCAAAATTCGGGAAAGCGCGAATCTGCAATATTCCGGATGCCTCCAGACTTTGCCTGCTGATGAGTCCAAAGAGGGAAGGCATCGCAGAGTATCCGAATTCATATACTGCCGCATTTGTTATCTGCTCAACCGGAATATGGACAACCGCCAGTATATCATTAATTATATCAACCGCTGCATCTGTAAATCGATCAAAAACGGAGTAATCTCCATAATATTCTATCAACAAGTCTGCATAGTCTTCACTGATAATTCGACTGCTTGCATTTGCCATGATAAAAAACACCTTTTTGATTTCTTATAATAATTATATTACAATTTAGAATAAAGTATGAAATATTCGGAATCAACTTCGTAAAATATTAAACACATTAAAGATATCTAAGATACCATAACCCCATTGCGAATTCGGATAGGTAAGATCCGGATCTCTTTTTGCCGAACTAATCATATAATTTCGAACCCCCGCTGTATCAAGATCCAGATAATTGCCAAGAACGACTCCCCATTCCAACATCATGGCGGCAATCCCTGCCGTATGTGCTGCTGCCGTGCCGGTCCCCGTAAAGGGGGCGAATCCCTGTGTTAAGGTCGGAGCGATAATATTAACCCCCGGAGCCGCAATTTTAGGCTCTACCTGATTCAGCCGGCTAAACCCTCTGCCCGCATTGATGTAAATGCTGCCGTCCTCAACGTTATAGGCGGTAACCGACACCAGGGGAAAGGCATTTGCCGGATCCAGTATGGTGGTATCCGGATCCGAACGGACAAAAAAGGTGTTGGGAGAAATAAAATGCTCCATTGGCAGCCAGATATGAAATCCGGCGGAATTCTTCATCATGTCATAGACGCGAAATCGCCAAATACCCGGCGCCGGATTCGTAAAGCGCAGCAGTATCATTTGATCTCCCGCCGCTGTCTGAATCATTTGATAATCGATACTGATCCTGGTTGTCTCAAAGATAAAAGTAGCATCTTGATTCTCATTAATTCTTGGAGGTATTCTCGGTATATACTCTCCGCTTGGTGTTAAAATATCGACGGAATAAATACTTGGCCGGTTTCCCCAAAGTATCATAGAGAACCCAGTCTCCCCTTCTCCTACATCGACTTCAACCGTATCATATCCTACTGCAGAATCCACTGTCCCAAAGTAATGTCTTCTTGCATTTCCTTCATTTCCAGCCGCCGCAATAACCACATCTCCCGAGATATCTCCAATTTCACTTAAATATAAGCTAAGCGGTCCAAGCCCGTCATGCGAGGAAAGGGAGGTACCAAGTCCCAGGCATATGACAATTGGCCTTCCCAGTTCTCTCACTTTATCGGATACATATTTTACACCGAACATAATGTCATTGGTCTGGTAGGCATTCGCATCCTGAGGTATACGAAAGAACTCTCTCAGATAAGGTTTTGCTTCCTTCAGCTTTACCACTACAAATTCTGCTTCCGTTGCTACACCAAAGAAACCCTCCCCCGGCATATCTCTGCCTCCGGCAATACCAGCCATCATAGTCCCATGTCCGTTCTCATCCCGGCTTGGTACCAAATCGAAGGGATCCTCACTTTGCAGGGCTGCATTGATCTCTTCCCTGTCATATTCGGTCCCATAGTTTGTATTCGAAGGATACCGGTCAACACTTTCCATGGTCTGATCCCATAATGCTACAATTCTCGTCGTATTGTCCTCGTTTTTAAAAACCGGATTGGTAAAGTCAATTCCGGTATCAATAATCCCAATCAGAACGCCCTGCCCTCGAAGATCATAGCCGGGCCGGCTGCGCAGCTGGGGAACCCTCGAGGCTTCCAGGCTTGCCTCACTCACCAGACCGTAGCAGCTTGGCAGAGAGCTGATCCCAAAATCAGAAATGGCATGGCGTGTAATCTGTAAAACCGGAATATGAACCACGGCATATCGAAAATTTAAATAATTGATGGTATCATTCCGAAACGGGTCCAACAGTGTTTCGTTCTCATTATATTCAATAATCAGATCCGCATAATTGTTACTAGTGATTCGATTCCTTTGTTCCTGCGTCATGGCAAACCCCTTTTCCCTATTCCTTATCCTTGCATAAATTGACTTTTGATACTCAAATCATGATGTGAGTGTTAAAAGCATTCTTAACAAATAGTCTTCATCATTTGCACAAATCAAGGTAAAACTTAAGTAATTGACTTTTTAACACCTCAATCAATCATAAAATGATTGGATAGTCACAAACTCCCTCGGATTACCTGAAAGGTATTGTAAACATCCAAAATACCGTAACCCCAGTTCTGATTGGGATACTCTTCCCGCGGTAATCTTTTGGCACCTCGAATTAATAATAATTTAATAGTGAGCGTATTCATTCGGGGAAGACTGCTGCCCAAAATTCCCCACTCAAGCAGCATTGCAGCAACTCCCGTTGCATGTGCAGCGGCGAC
The DNA here is from genome assembly GCA_015057615.1 of Lachnospiraceae bacterium. GTDB lineage: Bacteria > Bacillota > Clostridia > Lachnospirales > Lachnospiraceae > Mobilitalea. The sequence continues at coordinate 18,129 of SVEA01000037.1, forward strand.
ACCGGTTCCGCTAAAAGGCGCAAACTCTTTTGTTAACGTCGGAGCAATCACATTCACCCCGGGGGCGGCAAAGTCCGGAACAACACGGTTCAAACTTGTAAAGCCATTGCTTGCTTGCGGATACCTGCTTTGATTCGCATCATTATAAGCGGTAACGCAGATCGGTACTACAGCATTCCCCGGCTGCAATACGGTAGTGAACGGGTCCGGTCGGACAAAGTAAGTATTATTAGAGATAAAATCCCCCATCGGAAGCCAGATATTAAAATTGACCTCTATATCAACCCGGGCATAGACCCGGAATCGCCAGATTCCCGGTGCTGCATTCTGAAACCGCAGTAGAAATATCGGATTCCCACTGTGTACTTCATTGAGCTGATAATCTATGGTAATAATTGTAGTTTCATATAGAAAGGTAATGACCCTATGCCCTTCCAGCCCGCCGGTTATTCGCGGTATATATTCACCGCTGGGAGAGAGAATATCCATTGAATAAATACTCACGGCACTTCCCCACAGCTCCATCGTAAAGCCTTTATCATTTTCTCCTACATTGAGTTCTACCGTATCATATCCCTGCTGGGGATCAATCACCCCGGAATAATGCCGTTTGCTATTTCCCTCGTTACCAGCAGAGATAACAATGGCATTGCCAACCTCCGTTCCCTGAATCGTTAAGAAATCACTTAAATAATCGGTTCCATCATGGGATGAAAAAGAGCTTCCCAATGCAATACAGATTGCAATCGGCTTACCCAACCTCCTTGCTGTTCTTATTAAGTAAGTTACCCCCGTCATGATATCATTTTCCTGGTAGCAGACTGCATCCTGCGGGATTCGAAAAAAGTTCCTCAAATAGGCTTTTGCCGGCTTTAGTTTAACAACCACCAGCTCCGCTAAGGAGGCAACCCCATAGAAATCATTTGCCGGAGATTCGAATCCTGCCGCAATGCCAGCAAGCATCGTTCCATGCCCATTTTCATCCGTGGAATTTACGATACTAAGCGGCTCGTCACTATTTAATGCTTCATCAATCTGCTCCCGTGAAAATTCCGTTCCATAAAAAAGTCCCTCCGGATAATTCCCCGAATCAATCGTTTGATCCCAGAGTGCAGCGATCTTCGTCGAACCGTCGGTGTAACGAAACACGGGATTGGTATAATCAATTCCAGTATCGACAATTCCGACAAGCGTTCCCTCCCCTCTTAAATTCAAGGTTGGAATTGTACGAAGCATCGTAATCCCAGAAGCATCCAGGCTCGCCTTACTGGTCAGCCCATATAAGGTAGGAATTGCCGCATAGAGAAAATCCAGCACTGCCCGCTCTGTAAATCTCGCGATTGGCACAAAAAGAACCGCGTACTGCCGGTTAATGAGCAAATTTGTTATACCTTCACCATAGCGCCTTAAGAAGTCCGGGTTTTCATTATATTTATTTAATATGTCCGCATAATCTTCACTTATAATTTTATAACGCTCTTCCTCAGTCATAGAAACCCCATATTTTTTATATATAGTAATATATATTAGAATTCCATATAACATATGTAGGTGAAATGAGTGAGAGCATAATTATTAACTGAAAGATTACAGAATGCGGATTGCCGGATGTAATCAGCAGTTACATGAATACCATGGATAGGTTCTTCAAAAGCTGATTTCATCCGGCAATCCGCTGCGATATTTTTATATAATAATAGGAGTATCATAAGTCATTAAAATCTTAAAATGACTTACGATACTCCCATTTAAACAAAAAAATCTGCCCGGGATGTTTTCGTCTTTAAACGAACGAATAAATATCCTAGGCAGACCCTGTTAGCTTTCTTTATGCATTAAACATAATCTTCTCACTGTTAAACGCTTTTGTGATCAGACCGGTTACGAGCGCTGCAACCAGTGCTGTAGTAATGACCGTCAATCCAAACTGCGGCATAGTAAGTTCACCCATTAAAACATTTTGCATGCACACCGCACTGTTATAGACCGGTATCAGGAAATACTTCAGCTTACTCTGACCGGAGCCCATATAGGTCATTATGCTTCCCAGCATTACCACAATGTAGATAGGCATCACATAAGTACTTGCTTCCTTTGAAGTCTTTGCAACAACCGCTACCATAGCAACCAAAGCTACGTATAGGTAGACCACCAGCATCATGATAACAAGAAGCTGAACAATATCAAGTGGTGTAAACGCAAGATTGATCTGATCCAACGCACCTCCCGTAGCGCTGTTCATTAACAGAGGCATAGCAACTACGATGGAGACGGTATAAACGGCAGCCGATATACTGGAGAGAATCGCCAGAGATAAGAGCTTCCCGAACACGATCTCACTTCTCTTGATCGGCGCTACAAGCATGCTCGATAGGGTTCCTCTCTCCTTCTCACCAGTGATTGCATCGACACCCAGGCTCATAGCTCCGGCAAACAGCATAATATTGATTAAGAACGGCAGCATCATGGATAAGATTTTACCGTCTGCCTTTTTCTCATCTACGATAATCGAGGATTCCGGATCCTTATCAATGTAGAATACCTGCAGCTGTTCTACATTTCCCAAACGGTCTGCAAGCATTTTCTGCTGATAAACGCTTAAAACATTTTCAACAAAATAATTTCTGGATGCATTCGAATAATCCTCTGCCGTATTATAGTAGGTTTTTACCTCCGGAATGGGATCTCCCGCCTTTTCATAGGCTTGTATCTTATCTGAAAAACCTTCTTCAAAAACAACAAGCATGTCCACTGTACCGCTTAATATGTTATCCTTAACCCCTGCGGTATCCTCTGCCGCGTCCAGATAAGTAATGTTTGCTTCATAACCGGTTTCTGCCATAGCATCCTTAAAATCCTCCGGTACATTCTGCATATACACCTCGGGGACATGGGTTTCAATATCGTTCATCATATTGGTCATCAGCTTCCCCATCAGGGAATACATACCGATAATCATTACGGCAGGAAGAATAAACAGGCTGAATATCATCTTTTTATCGGTAAAAACCCTTGTTAACTCTTTTTTTATTATATTTTTCGTTCCGCTCATCATCCTTATGCCTCCTCCTTATTATGAAGCTTATACAATTCAAAAAATGCATCTTCCAGTTCGGTACAATTCGTATTGCTAAGAATTTCATCCAGGGTTCCTTCCATTACCAAAGCCCCGTTAATGATAATACCAATACGATCGCATAGTTTCTCTGCTTCTGACATAATATGAGTAGAAATGATAACGGTTTTCCCTTTCTCTTTCATTAGCTTAAGATAATCCGTAACATTTCTTGCTGTTACAATATCAAGTCCGTTCGTCGGCTCGTCAAAGATGACCACCTCGGGATCATGTACAAGGCTTACGGCAATGGAAGCCTTCTGCTTCATACCGGTAGATAATTCTTCGTATTTCTTATCTTCAAAATCCTTTATTCCAAAGTAATCGAATAATTTCTCCCTCCGCTCATTAATCGCAGCTTCGTCCTGCTTATGCAGCCTGCCAAAGAAATCAAACAAATACTTTGCGGAAAACTGGGGATCCAGCTTTATCTCATTCGTGAGAAAACTAATATTTTCCCGGACTTTTTCTGAGTCCTTAACCGTATCATAACCGCTTACCGTGATGCTTCCGTCCGTAGGCTTTAGTAAAGTTGCAATACACCGCAAAGTCGTTGTCTTGCCTGCACCGTTCGGTCCAAGCAGCCCATAGATTTCCCCTGGTTTCGCTGTCAGACTAAGTTGATTCACAGCCTTTTTCATGTTTTTCTTTGTCTTTTGCTCTGCCATTTGCTTCTTCGACAGCTTATAGACCTTCGTTAATTCATTCACATTAATCATAGCATTCCCACCTATCCTTTTTGTTTTAATGGATTTCACTCTCTTATATTTATGTATCCCTTACCGATACAACCGGCGGCATCCGATCTTCCCGTGCCGGCTTTTGCCTTATATTCATAATATATAAAACAATCCTTACCTGTCAACCGTAAATCACCTGTGATATTATTTTATATCCTTTCCTGCTATCAGCATCATAATCATATAAAAACCATGTACCGGAGCAGACTTCTTATCGCTTCATGGTGAAATCCTAAGTGACTTATAAAGCTATGTCCTAATTATAAATCGTAAAAATTAAGATCCTTATTAAGGCAGATTAAAATTGAATTAAAAAGGTCTTCTCGCCTGCTTTATATCAAATGCTCATCCAAAACAATGGTGAAAGGCCCATCATTTACCAAGGAAACCTTCATATCGGCGCCAAAGACACCGGATTCTACTTTACCAATTCTGCTACGAATGCTTTCTAATACATATTCATACAGCTCTTTTGCCAGACCGGCTCCGCCTGCTTGTATGAAATCCGGTCGATTCCCTCTTCTTACGTCCGCATATAACGTAAATTGAGATACCACCAGCACCTCTCCCTTTACATCCTGCAGGGAGAGGTTTGTTTTACCGTTTTCATCGGCAAATATTCTCATTTTTAATATTTTATCAATATACCGATCTGCAATCTCCTTCGTATCCTCCTTACCTACACCAAGAAAAATAAGAAGTCCCTCTCCAATGGAACCAACGATTTCATTCTCTACCTTAACCTCTGCTTTAAGAACTCTCTGTATTACGATCCGCATAACTTATCCCTAATCCTTTCCTAAATTGAGTGTCAAAAACCTCCTTAACAAATCGGATTCATCAATTTGCATAAAGCAAGGAACAAGCACTAGTAATATGAAACATGTTTTTATAGGCTACTGTTTAAAATCATTGGTACTTAGACCTATTTTGTGGTCTTATGTACCATTACGTACTTCAATCCAAGTATTGCGTTTTTATGCAACGCTTGCGCTTCGTTTTATGCAGCACTTTGGAAACAATGTGTTGCGAATAAAATAGGTTTCTTATTACTACTTGTCAATACATAAATTGTGCAAATTGAAGAAGGTGGTTTATAAATCGACTTTTGACACTCGTGTCATCTATTGTATAATATACGACCATTCCTCCATCAAACGCTCGAAAGAAAAAGCTGCATTTGCAGGACTGGTTGATGGAAGCTTGATGATCTCCCGGTTGCATTCCGGAAAGATATACTTCATATAAAGCCGGTAAGCCGTACCTCCATTAGCAATAATTCTTTGAATATCGGCCGTTTTTAATATTCTTGAGATATCATTCGGAATCACATTCCGAATACTGCTGTCGGAGGATCCCACGATTTCACAGCTCTCGATCACATCCCAAAGGGCGATCTTATTTCGTAAAAGCAGCTGCTTCTTCTCTTCTATTGTGTCTGGCAAAGGTTCATGAAAAAGTGAGCTCATCACTCTCCAAAATCGATTCTGAGGGTGATGATAAAAAAATTCCCCTTCTCTGGACTTAACGGAAGGAAAGGAACCCAAAATGAGAGTTTTGGATTCCTTATTATAGATTGGCGGTATCGGATGTGTTACCCTGTCACTCATCAAATCTCTCTCCTATATTTCATAATCTGCCCTACATCAGGCTTAACTTGCTTTATATTGGCATAACTAAACTACGTTAAGCCCAATTTACCTTATTGGCGCATCTCATAGATAAGCAATATTTCACATCTTTTTATATAGTTTTATAGAAAGATGTGAAAGCGCTCATTTTCCTATTTTATAATATCCTTTAGGAAAGAGGTACCGGAAACCTTTGGTTGGATTGCCAGATATTCCAGTATGGTGGCTGCTATATCTGCAAAGGTTTCACGTGTTCCGATATTAACCCCTGGCTTCACACATTTTCCGTAAGCAACCAGAGGAATGTATTCTCTGGAATGATCCGTAGAAGGAGTGGAAGGATCACAGCCATGGTCCGCAGTAATCATCAGAATATCCTCGTCACGGAGGCCTTCCAGTACTTCTGGCAGCTGCTCATCAAAATAGGTAAGTGCCTTTGCATATCCATCAACATCATTTCTATGCCCATACAGCATATCAAAATCAACTAAGTTTACAAAGCAGATTCCCTCAAAATCTAATTTTGTCCGTTCAATCAGCCTTTTGATGCCTTCCGCATTGTCTTTTGTACGAACCGTATCTGTGATTCCCTTGCCTGCAAAAATATCATTGATTTTACCGACGCCAAGAACCTCGCGTCCGGATTCTTTTATCTGATCCAGCATTGTTGTTGCCGGCATCATGGAATAATCATGGCGGTTCGGGGTACGCTGATAATTCGGATAGGTTCCGACAAACGGTCTTGCGATCACTCTGCCGACGCTATGCTCCCCTTTCAAAATCTCCCTGGCGATTTCACAATAATGATAAAGCTCCGGTACCGGTACCGCTTCTTCGTGGGCTGCAATTTGAAATACGCTGTCCGCAGAGGTATAAACGATCAAAGCACCGGTTTCTATATGCTCCCTGCCATACTCCTTAATTACTTCTGTACCGGAATACGGTTTGTTGCAGATCACCTTACGACCTGTTTTCTGTTCAAATTCTTTGATAATATCCTCCGGAAATCCATCCGGGTAGGTTGGAAATGGTTTTTCTGATATAATACCTGCAATCTCCCAATGTCCCGTTGTGGTGTCCTTTCCTTTGGAGCTTTCTGCAAGCCGGGCAACGGCTCCATCAAAGGTATTCTCCTCTATCCCAGAAAACTTTTCCTTAACTCCGTCAATATGAAACAGTCCAAGCTTTCTCATATTCGGCATATTAAAATATTGGCTGGTTGAAGCCGCATATAATGTGTGACTTCCTACATCGCCGTAAGCAGAGGCATCCGGTAATTCTCCAATTCCAACACTGTCAAGAACCACTAAAAAAACTCGTTTCATTCCAATTCCTCCTATTCTTATCCTATAAACGATTTGCCAAAAATCTTCCTAACAGATAGTCTTCTTCCCTTTGCAGAAATCAAACTCAAGTAATAAGGAAACATGTTTCCTATTAACTGATCAATGCATAAATTATGCAAATTATGAAGTTAAAATTTCATAATGATAAACAATCACAAAACCTTATTCATACATTCGCTAACTGTTTCAATCCTATACCAGATCACAAAATCTCTTACAATTGCCCAAATTAATAATTCCTATTATCTTATATCGGATAATCATCTTATAGCAATAGTATATATTGGAAAACAAATTTCTATATCTTGTATTATAGTTATTTTCTTATACAATGTCTATAATTTATTCATTTCCCCATCCTACCTCATCCCCTTCTCTAAAAGTTTTTGTATCGCTAAAATTTCTTAAGAATTTCTTTAAATTTATTAAAGTATTTCTCTGTATATTGTTTACAGTGCTATTCTGTGATATAATCAATCCGAAAATAATACCTTATTAAACAACTAAGGTGCATGTTACAGAAAGGTTGTGTAAAATGAAAAAGCATTCTGATACGATTAAAAGTATATTAATCAAATATAAACATGGTGCTATTTTATCCTATTTCTTTATTTATATGATATGGTTCACGTATCTGGAAAAAACGATAACAACGAAATTTACACCGGTTTATTCAAAGCTGGATGATCTTATTCCATTTAATGAATGGTTTATCATCCCTTACCTGCTATGGTTTATCTATATTTTTGTTACTGTCACTTACTTTTTTCTAACTTCAAAATCAGATTATTACCGCTGTTGTGCCTATCTCTTTATCGGTATGACGATATGCTTAGTTATCTATACGGTTTGGCCAAATGGACACTACCTTCGTGTCAACTTAGATACTCTCGGCAGAAGCAATATATGTATTGACATGCTGTCACATATCTACGCAGTTGACACACCAACAAATGTATTTCCAAGCATTCATGTGTTTAACTCCATCGGAGCTTTTATCGCAATTCATAAAAGCGAGCGGCTAAGAAGCAAGAAATGGCTGCAATGGTCATCATTTATATTGACTGTTTTAATCTGTATGTCCACCGTATTCTTAAAGCAGCATTCCATCCTGGATGTCTTCGGAGGAATCGGACTGGGCCTCATCATGTATGTGATTATATATATACCTGCATGGGGAAAAGAACAGAAGAAAGTGGAACAAGGACTATCGAATATTTAATACAATGCAAACGGTAGAAAGAGGCTACATAATTTTTATCCTCGAATGATACAAAGAGGATCTGTGACCTCCCTTCACACACAGATCGAAAGGCGGATCATTTATTTTATATGCCATGATCGTACAAATATAAAATTTGTTCGTTTATGTCACACAAAATTAACAACCAATCTTTCAAACAGTGCATTACAGGAAGATCATAGACCCTCTTTGTATTAATTGCAGGTGAAGTATTGCAGCCTCTATCTATGATAAGAACGAATTGGCAAGCCAATTCGTTCTTGTTTTGAGTTTAGATCAATTTACGATATAAATTTTAATAACTTAATTCTTAATCAATTCATAATTTAACTGAAACTTCGCAACTAAAAAACAGAGCGAATGCTTAATTGAAACCATAGATCTTTCTTGAAATATTATAGCCCACCTCGACAATTCTTCTGCCGAACTTTCCGGGCAGATTCATGGAACGGCCAAGAATCTGGGACCGTATCTTCTTATAGAGCCTTTTATCGTAAGTTTTCAGATAATTCCACAGCTCTTCTTTCTTCGCAAGGCTTTCATCACTGCCCTCCTTAATTAAGAACACGGAACTGACCGTCATCATCATGGAGAGGTATTTGATCATATAGTTTCGAAGCTTTTTGCTCTTTATCTGCAGAAGATTATGCGACTCGATCATGATCTTTGTTATCTTAAGCTGTTGGTCAATACGGCGGATCATTACCTGCTCATTCACGGACTGATCCGATCTGCCGATAAAATAGCGATATAGATTGACATCCATATAATACAGCGTCTTAACATAAGGAAGAGGCTCATAAACAAAAATATTATCCACATAGAAGGTATGCTTTGGCAGTCGAATTCCACTATCCTTTAATAGCTTTGTGCGATAAATTGTGGAATGCATCAGAATATTCTGACTCTGCTTAAAATGCATCATCTCATCCCATGTAAAAATAACATCCCTCGGTAATGCCCATCGATAATTGATTACCTTTTTCCTTTTTGCTCCGACTTTTTCATATACGTAATTTGCCAGGAATAAATCCGGGCTGCTTCCGTCCGCAATTAATTCTTTCAGCCTGTCAAGAACCTGCTTTAATGCTTTTTCATTTACCCAGTCGTCACTGTCCACTACCTTAAAATACAAGCCGGTAGCATTAGTAAGCCCGGTATTAACCGCTTCCCCATGTCCGCCGTTTTCCTGACTGACCACTTTAATAATCTTTGGATATTTTGCCCGATATTCTTCCGCAATCTTTTGCGTATCGTCCGATGAACCATCATTTACAATGATGATCTCCATGTCATTCCCGCCTGTCAGCAAAGTCTCTATTGCATGGCTCATATAAGCCGCAGAGTTATAGCAAGGTATTACTGCCGTCATCAGCTTCATCGCTGCTTATCCTCCTTTAAACCAAATTCTCCGGATTTAATGCTTCTAATTCTTTTACAACAAATCTTCCGTCCTTACGAATCAAAACATCGTCAAAATAGATTTCTCCACCGCCATATTCCGGTGTCTGAATGCATACCAAATCCCAGTGGATTGCCGAAGAGTTACCGTTTGGTGCTTCCGTATAGCAGTTACCGGGAGTGAAATGGAAGGAACCCATGATCTTCTCATCAAACAAGGTGTCCTTCATCGGCTTTAAGATATAAGGATTCACACCAATTGCAAATTCTCCGATATAGCGCGCTCCCTCATCGGTATCCAGGACATGATTAATTCTTTCCGTATCATTTGCTTTGGCATCCACGATCTTGCCGTTTTCAAAACGGAAGGATATATTTTCATAGGTAAATCCCTGGTATACAGCAGGTGTGTTATAGGTAAGCGTACCGTTGATGGAGTCCCTTACCGGTGCCGTATAAACCTCACCATCCGGTATATTGCAATCGCCTGCACAAGGGATCGCAGGAATGTTCTTGATCGAGAATTTTAAATCGGTTCCAGGTCCTACAATTCTCACACGATCCGTCCGTTCCATATATTCTTTTAATGCTTTCATTGCTTTGCCCATTTTGGAATAATCCAGATTACATACTCTAAAGTAGAAATCCTCAAAAGCCTCCTGGCTCGTATTTGCAAGCTGTGCCATTGTTGCACTCGGATAACGAAGAACCACCCATCTTGTCTTCTTTACACGGATATCATGATGAACCGGTGTCTGATAATAGGTATCATACAGCTTCATCTTCTCCGCAGGAACATCCGACAGCTCGGATACATTTTCAGGACCGCGGACACCAATGTAGCAGTCCATCTGATCCATCTCCGCCGCATCTACTTTCGCCTTAAGAGACATTTGCTCCTCCGTACAATGAAGAAGCTCTTCCCTCTGTAATTTGGTATCGGTATAATGTATAAACGGAACACCGCCGACCTTATAAATCTCCTTAACTACTTGTCTTGCTAAATCCTGTGTTGATTGTCCGGTGTAGTGAACGTAGACTTTATCGCCTTTCTTCACACGCATTGAATAATTCACCAAATTGTGCGCTAATGTTATTATTCTTTCATCCATTTTTTATCATGCCTCTTTCTTGGGGTACTTTCACCTGCTGGCCGATCCTCTCTTTCTTAATAACAGAGGATTAGCCCACTGGTTTTAAACTCCATAATATTTGTTCGACCAGGTATAAAATTGTTCTATCACACCAATCGCTCTCTTCATTATATATTCTCTTGTCGTATAAGTCCAGATTATACCCTGCAAAGATATCTTTATAAAATCGAAAGATTTTCTTAATATTGTCCAAATTTATTTCCTATTTAATTTTACCTTCCTTTTTGCAAATTAATGAAGACGATTTGTACAAAGCAACGTAAAACTTAAGTAATAGGAAACAATATTTTACTGCGCAACTGTTTGAAGTCGTTGGTACTTAGATCAATGTGGTCAACTTAAGGTTGATCAAATGAACCTTGAAAATTGAATAGTAAAATTGCACATTTTAAGCGGGTTAAAATCGGCATATTGCCAATTGACAAGTAGTCAAAAATTTTGCGCCCTGCCTTATAAATACTTTTTTATGGGAGGCGTGCAAATGCATAAGATATTGATTTGTCAAAAAACACTGGAAGAAATCAAGAAAAAAATCTCTTCTCCTTTGTTTACGGATACTTTTAGGCTTGGAAATCATTTTACAAGGAGTAGAAAGCTAAAAATGAAACAAGTAATTTACTACCTTTTTTATTCCTCAAAGGCTTCCATGAACTTAAATATTTCAAATATCCGTGATGATATACCAAAAATCAAATTCCCTAATGTTACTAAGCAGGCTGTTTCAAAAGCAAGAAAAGGTATTGATCCTAAGCTTTTTAAAGATTTATATTACTTTTCTGTTAAAACGTATTACAAGCTCTGTAAGCAGCGTAAGACATGGAAAGGCTTTCATTTGTTTGCAATTGATGGTTCCTGTATTCAAGTTCCAAAATCAAAAGATAATATAGAATATTTTGGACTTTGCAAAAATAAGTTCCATAGTCGCGAAGATGCAATGGCGCGTGTTTCCTTACTTTATGATTTGTTAGAAGATATCGTTGTTGATGGCTCAGTTAATGATTATCGTTATGCTGAGCGGTCTTCTGCACAAAAGCACCTAGAGTATCTGGAAACTGCCGGTCTAGCTAATCGTGCCATCCTACTATTTGACAGAGGATATCCATCATATGACTTTTTTAAGAGGATCGCAGAGAAAGAATACCATTATCTTATGCGGATACAAGGAAACGTAAAGTCGCTTACGGAGCTGGATTGCAACGATGAAATTACAAACTACACTCCCATTCAACGAAAAGGCGATGAACCGGTAAAGGTGAGGGTTGTTCATGTAACGCTCGATGACGGAACGGATGAATGTCTTGTTACAAATCTTACAGATCCATCTATAACTCCAGAAATGCTAAAGGAACTATATTTTCTGCGTTGGGGAATTGAAAGCAAGTATTTTGAACTGAAAAACCAGCTGGAACTAGAAGAATTCAGCGGTTCTCACCATCTCTCTGTAGAGCAGGATTTCTTTATCAACCTGTTATTTATGAACCTATGTTCATTGATCAAGTCGGAATCTGATAATTGTATTACCAGAGAGCTGAAAAACAAGAAAAATAAATTTCAGTATCAGGCAAACAGAGCATATATAATTGGTAGGTTAAAAAAATATCTAGTATTGATGCTATGCGGAACAAAGCAGATCGTTAGCGCCCTAAATCAGCTTCTAGAGGAAGCTATAAAAAGGCGCTCACAGATTCAACCGAACAGAAAATGTAAGCGCCCAAGAATTCAACTTAGGCATAGACATTTAAATAACAGAAAAACCTGCATGTAATTCCACCATAAATGAATAACCTCAAAGAGGCTTATACCTAAGTCTTATTAAGTTTATCATTTTTTTGAGGGAAAATAAAGCAATTTCACTATTCAATTTTCAAAGTTCTATAAATCAACTTTTGAGCATTATTTATTACTCTTAAGTTGACCACATTGGGTACTTAGATCATGTGTTTTATGATCTTATGTACCATTACGTACTTCAATCAAATGGAAATGTGTTGCGAATGAAATTTGTTTCCTATTACTTGTCAACACATAAATTGTGCAAATTGACGAAGTCAAATTTATAAATCAGCTTTTGTCGCTCATATCATAGATTTAATTTTAATTCAGATATGAAATAAATACATTTCCCGCTTTCTCAAACATTTCTTTGCTGTCCTGCAGACCGATCTTATCTACTGAATTCCGTTTCGGATTGATGACCATAATATTGAAAGCATCATATCCATAGATCAAAACCGCATCCTTTGCATTCGTCATTGCAATGACCGGCCTTCCCGATGCTACAAAATACAATACATTCTCTAAAGAGATTCCGGTCAATCGTACCGGCGTATAGCGGGAGAAAGACATTAGAATCTCATATGCAGATTTCTCCCGTGTAGAAAGCTTCTTCATCGGAACCGAACTACCCTGATAGGATAGCATTAGCTCCAGACAGCTTTCCAGGGTTTGATCGGAGGTAACGGTCCATGCCATATCCTCAAGCTTACGAATGGAAGAGCTATTCGCTTTTACGCCGCGCTCCCAGACTAGCTGCATCTTACTGTTCAACACGACACCGATGCGCTCGTCAGCTACCGCAACCGCATTATAAGCCTCCGGAT